>JAHFTI010000461.1 GCA_023265535.1 Opitutaceae bacterium | reverse complement strand
GTGGGCTTGTCCACCAGGAGGATGCCGTCGAATTCTTGTTTGAGTCCGAGCATGGAAAAAGGGGGCGGAGGGGGGCGACCGCCTCAGGGGGCGACGGAGTCGAGCTGGCGTTGGATGGCGGCGACGAGGCGCTCGCGGAAGCCCCCTATGTCGCGCTTGAGGCTGAGCCCGGCGGCGCAGGCGTGTCCGCCGCCGTTGAACTGGGCGGCGATGAGGTCGACCCTGTAGCGCGGGTCCTTGGCGCGCAGGCTGGCCTTCACGGTGCCGTCGGCGCGCTCCTCGATGAGCACGCCCACGTCCACGCCCTCGATGATGCGGGCATAGTCGACGAGGCCCTCGGCGTCCTCGGTGTTGGTGCCGGTCTCGGCGAAGACGCCCAGCGGGAGGCGCCCGATGCAGGCGCGGCCGCCGCACTCCATCTGGAGCGTGGCGAGGAAACGCTGGAGCAGGCGCAGCTTGCCGAAGGGCTCGCGCTCGTAGATATGGTAGGCCACCTCGGCGGGCACCACGCCGCGGTCGAGCAGCTCGGAGGCGATGCCGAAGGTGATGCGCGTGGTGGAGTTGAAGCGGAACTGGCCGGTGTCGGTGAGGATGCCGGCGTAGAGCGCGTCGGCCATGGTGCGGTCGATGGGCAGGCCGTTGTCGAGCAGCATGCCGGCGAGCAGCTCGCAGGTGGCGGAGGCCTTCGTATCCAGAAAATTGTTACGCGCGAAGCCGCCGTTGGAAAGGTGGTGGTCGATGGCCAGCGCCGGCGACGGGAAGGCGTGGCGCAGGCGCTCCCCCGCCCTGTCGTGGTCGGCGCAATCCACGAAGATCGCCTCGTAATCGGCGGCGCGAGGCAGGATGTCGTCGGTGCGCAGGAAGGGCATGTCCTCCGTGAGGAAGGTGAGTCGGCGCGGGACGGGGTCGGGATTGACGCAGACCGCCTCCACTCCGAGCGAACGGAGCAGACGCGCCATGGCCACCTGCGAGCCTATGCAGTCGCCGTCGGGGCGGGCGTGGCCGATCACGGCAAAACGGCGTCCCTGGAGCGTGGGGAGCAGCGCGGCAAAACGGGTCGACAGGTCGGCGAAGTACATGGCGGCGGGGTTTTGGCCGTGCGTGATGACGGGGGGGGGGAGGAGGCGGGACGAGCTGGGCTCAGGCCTGCGGGGCCTGGGGCTGGTCGGAGCCAGCCTGCTGTTGCTTCTGCTTGGCGTGCTCCTGCTGGGCGAGCTCGTCGAGGATGCCCAGGACGCGCGCGGCGCGCTCCGGGGTGGCATCGAGGTGGTAGGTCAGCTCGGGCGTCCACTTCATGACGACGTGGCGACCGATCTCCTTGCGCAGCTCGACGGCGCGGCGGGTGAGCCAGGTGTGGCGGGCGATGGCCTCGTCGGGGGTGCCGAGGATGGAGACATAGACCTTGCCGGTGCGAAGGTCGGGCGCGATCTCCACGCCCGAGATCGTGATCGTGGCGGCCTCGGTGGCGTAGTGCTTGCGCAGGTAGGCGCTGAGCTCGCGCTGGACGAGTTCGTTGATGCGGACGATTCGGTTGCTCATGAAGAAAGGGGAGTCGGCCGGCCCGGAAGGGGGCTCGGCGGTGAAGGACGGGAAGGAAGGCCGGCCGGCGGAACGCAGGGCGCACGCGGCGGGCGGAAGCAAGGGTCTAGGGACAAGCGGCGGGCAATTCAAAGGAATTGAGTGCCCCGCCCTGGCCGGACCCGGCGGAAAGGCGGGCCGCGGCGTGGGGAAAATCTCCCGGCGCTCGCGGCTCCAGCCGTGCAAAGGCCGGGATTTCGGGTCCCGGCCTTGTTGTCAAAGGGGCGTGCCTCAGAGGGCCGCGCGCACCTTCTGGATTTCGAAGACCTCGATGATGTCCCCGATCTCGTAGCCATTGAAGTCGCCCAGCTTGATACCGCACTCGAGTCCGGCGCGAACCTCGTTCGCATCGTCCTTGAAGCGCTTGAGCGTGGCGACCTTGCCCTCGTTGACCGTCTCGCGGCCACGGCGCACGCGGGCGGTGGCATTGCGGGTGATCTTGCCCTCGGTGACGAGACAGCCGGCGACGAAGCCCTTGGCCAGCGGGAAGGTGGCACGGACCTCTGCGGCGCCGAGCTTGACCTCCTTCTGGTCGGGTTCGAGCAGGTCGGCCATCATGTCGCGCACCTTGTCGGCCATCTCATAGATGATGCTGAAGCACTCGACACGCACGCCACGGTGCTTGGCCTCGGGGGTGACGCCGTTCTCGAGCTTCGTGTTGAAGCCGAGGATGACGGCGCCGCCGGTGCTGGCCATGAGCACGTCGTTCTTGGAGATCAGGCCGACCTCGATGGAAACGATCTCGAGCGAAACCTTGGTGCTCTTGATTGCCTCGAGCACGTGGCGGACGGCCTCGGAGGATCCGAAGACGTCGGTCTTGATGATGACCTTGAGCGAGCGCTTCTGGTTGGCGGCGATTTCGGCGAAGAGTTTCTCGACCGAGATCTCCTTGGGGGTGGCATCGACGGAGGTGGTCTCCTTCTTGATGCGCATCTCCTCCTCCTCGGCGATCTTCTCAGCCTCCTTGGCGTTCTTGACAGCCTTGAAGATGGAACCGCTCTCGGGGGTGCCGGACCAGCCGATCACGCGGACGGGCGTGGCGGGCGGGGCCTCCTTGATGGTGCGACCCTGGTCGTCGAACATCGCGCGCACCTTGCACCAGTGCTGGCCGCAGACGAGGGCGTCGCCATTGCGGAGTGTGCCGCGCTGGATGATGACCGTGGCGAGGGGGCCGCGGCCGACGTCGATCTGGGACTCGATGACGATGCCGACCGGGTCGGCCTTCGGGTTGGCCTTGAGCTCGAGCACGTCGGCCTGCAGGAGAATCATCTCCAGCATGTCCGGAATGCCGGTGCCCTTGATGGCGGAAACGGGGCAGGTCACGGTCTCGCCACCCCAGTCTTCAGGAGCGATGTTGCGCTGCTGCATCTGGGCCTTGACCTGGTCGAGGTTGGCGCCCTTCACGTCCATCTTGTTGACGGCGACCATGAGGGTGACCTTGGAGTTCTGAATGTGCTTCAGGGCCTCGTCGGTCTGCGGCATGAAGCCGTCATCGGCGGCCACCACGAGGATGGCGATGTCGGTGAGGGAGGCACCGCGGGCGCGCATCTTGTTGAAGGCGGCGTGGCCGGGGGTGTCGAGGAAGGTGATCTTCTTGCCGTTGTGCTCGATCTGGTAGGCGCCGATGTGCTGGGTGATGCCACCCGCCTCGCCGGCGGCGACGTTGGCCTTGCGGATTGCGTCGAGGAGCGAGGTTTTGCCGTGGTCGACGTGGCCGAGGATACAGACGACAGGGGGACGCGGGCTGAGATTCTTGATCTCCTCCTCGTCGGCCTGTTTCTTCTTTTCGACTTCCTTCTCCTTGACGGTCTTCTGAGGGACGACGACGTCGCCGCGGTGCTTGATCTCGAGGAGGAAACCGTGCTTCTCGGCCACCTTGACGGCGACGGCCTCATCGACCGACTGCGTCATGGACGCGAAGATGCCCATGCCCATCATCTCGGAGATGAGCTGGAAGGGCTTCATGCCAAGCGAGGTGGCGAAGTCGCGCAGGACGATCGGCGGCTTCAGGTGCAGCACCTTGATCTCGCCGGGGGCGCCGGTGGAGACCACGGGCTCGGGCTTGGGGGTGGACACCGGGAAGGCGCCGGGCAGCGACGGGGCGCGCAGGCCGGGGGCCGCGGGCGTGGGCATCGGCGGAGGCGGAACCGGACGATTGAAGGGAGCGGGGGCGGCGGCGGGGGCGGGAGCCTTGGGCGCGGTGAACGGGGGCGGCTGCGAGGGCGCGCTGGGGGCTGCTGCTGCAGGGCGCACCGGAACCGGAACGGGGGCAGGCGCGGAGACCGGGGCGGGAGCCGACACGGGCTGGGGGGCGCTGCCGGGCTGGCGCAGGGGCACGGACTGGACGCCGGGCGACTTCACGATCGGCGGAGGGGCCGAGGG
>JAHFTI010000460.1 GCA_023265535.1 Opitutaceae bacterium | reverse complement strand
ACCCGGGAACTGCTCATGGAGCAGGCGGGCAGCCCCGATCCCGTGGTGGCTCGCCGCACGCTGCTGGCCGCGGAGTTCAATCCGAGGCTGGTGTCCGAGTATCGGGTGATTGGATACGAGGGTGAGGCCTCGGCCTATGCCCCGGCGGAGGCCTCCGAGCTGCTTGCCGGGCAGTCCTTCACCGCGCTCTACGAGCTGGTGCCGACGGCGGCGGCCAAGGCGCTTGCCAAGGAGGCCCGCCCCGAGAAGGAGACGCTCTTCAAGCTCAGGCTGAGCTACGAGGACACGCAGCGGCGGGTGTCGCGCAAGCACCAGTTCGTGGTGCTCAACGGCACGCCGGACTGGGACCTGGCGAGCGATGACTTCCGTTTCACGGCGGCCGTGGCGGCCATGGGCATGATCATGCGTGATTCACCGCACCGCGGCACCGCGAGCCTAGACCAGGTGGGGCGCTGGGCCTCCGGACGTGGCGTGAGCGTGCCCGCCCGCGAGCGCGAGGAATTCTCCCTGCTGCTGGACCGGGCGAAACGGGTGTTCTGACCTCAGCCCTTGGAGGCGGCGCGGCGCAGGCGGTCGTTGATCGCGTCCGCCAGGTCGTGGCCGGGGGCCAGTTCGGCGTGGATGCGGCGGAAGCCGGCGCCGTCAAGCTGGCGCAGGGTGCCGAAGAGGTGGCGCGCCGCGGCACGCAGGTCGCCGCGGGCGTCGAGCCAGAAGATGTTCCTCGGAAGCCGTCCTGCCGGGCGCGTGATGAAGAGCCAGGCCTCGTCGGCGGGGCTGCCGCGCCATTCGTTTTCGTGGATGCGCTCGTGCAGGTCGACGGGTGTGCGCGGGCTGTAGTGGCGCTTGAGCAGGCCGGGGGCCACCTGGGGAAGGTGTTCGGAGCTGCGGCCCTTGGGGCGGCCGACCAGGACCTCCACGCCGAGCACGTCGGCGATCTGGCCGCGCGTGATGGCGCCGGGGCGCAGGATGCGGGGGGCGGCGGGATCGCGCAGGTCGACGATCGTGGATTCGAGGCCGATGCGGCAGGGGCCGCCGTCCAGGATGTGGCCGATGCGCTTGCCCAGGCTGATGCGGACGTGCTCCGCGGTGGTGGGGCTGACGTAGCCGAAGGGATTGGCCGAGGGGGCGGCGAGGGGTAGCCCGCAGTCGAGCAGCAGCTTGCGGAAGAGGGTGTGGCCCGGCATGCGCACCGCCACGCTGGGCAGGCCTGAGGTCACGATGTCGTCCACCTGGTCGGTCTTGGGGAGGACCATCGTGAGGGGGCCGGGCCAGAAGGCCTCGGCGAGCTGGGCGGCCGCCTCGTTGGGCTGGGCGAGTTGGCCGAGTTGGGCCCAGTCGTGGATGTGCACGATGAGCGGGTCGGCGGTCGGGCGGCCCTTGGCGGTGAAGATGGCGCGGCAGGCCTTGGGATTGAGCGCGTCGGCGGCAAGGCCGTACACCGTCTCCGTGGGGACGGCAACCAGCTCGCCTCGACGCAGGGCTGCGGAGAGGCGGCGGATATTGAGGGCGGTGCCGCGGTAGAGGCGCGCGGAGGCCCTGGTTTTGGACGACGCTGTCACGGTGCTCGTGAAAAAGGACGCGGGCGGTGCAAAACAAAAAGGCCGGAACCGCGGGGCTCCGGCCTCTGAAAGGGGAATGCTGAGGCCCGCCTTACTGGGCGAGGAGCATGTTGCGGGACTGCTTCAGCGTCTTGGTGACAGCGCGCTGCTGCTTGGCCGACAGACCGGTGTACTTGCGGGGGAGGATCTTGCCGGTGTCAGTGACATAACGGCTCATCACCTGCGGGGTGGTAAACGGGATCTGCTCGGGCGTCAGGGACTGCTGCGTGGTTTCGGTCGTGCTCATGTTGAAAATTCGGATCGGTTAGCGTGGACGGGGAGTCATCACTGTCAACAGGTAATTTGGAAGGAGGGGGGCGCGCATTGCCATTGCCTGTCCTGCAAGCGCTTGGCGAAGCGTTCGGCTGCGGCGGACGAGCCCGCATCAACAGAGGCCGTCGCCTGCCGACACTCCTGATTCGCTGCGAGGCAGTCCCAGTCATATGTATGAGAGGCTCCCGAATTGCACCCTGGCCTGCAATTTGCACCCCCCCTTGTTTACAAAACGTGCGAGTGGCCGATGTTTGCCTCTGGCAGACTGTCTCCCTGAACCTATCGCCTCTCCCTCACCTCTCCCAGACAATATCAAGAGATGTCCCTGAACCTGAAGTCTTTGCCTGCCTGGCTTCCCGTTCCGGGAGGCAGGGTGCGCGTGGGCGTCTGCGCCGTGTGTGTCCTCCTGTTGCTCATCCTGATGGCACTGGGGGGCTTGGTTTCCGTCCTGCTGGCCCTGCCCTTGCTGGGCATTCTTCTGCTGTGTGCCCTGGTCAACCGGGCCGCGCCTGCGCCAGGCACTGCCTCCGACAGCTCCGCCACCCAGACGCTTCGGCAGGCGATCTTTGACCGAAGCTCCATTGGCGTCTTCCTGACCGATGCGAACCGCCGGATCGTGGAGCTAGGCGAGCAGGCGGCGCTGATGTTTGGCTACACGCGGGAGGAACTGCTGGGTCAGTCCTTCCGCATCCTGCATGTTTCCGAGGAGAAATACCTGCAGGCGGCCTCCTATTTCAAGAGCCTGATGGCCCTCGGCTACCCTTCAATGGAGTACAGCTACCGGCGCAAGGATGGCAGCACGATCTGGTGCACGGTATCCGGCACGCCGCTCGACCCCGCGGACCTGTCGAAGGGGACGGTCTGGACCCTGATCGACATCTCGGAACGCAAGCGGATGGAGCAGGAGGTCCGTGACAGCGAGGAGCGCTACTCCGCGATTGTGAACCGCTCTCCCGGCATCGTCCTCATCCACGTCGGCGGAACTGTCGTCTTCATCAACGAGGCTGGCCTTCGTCACGGGGGTTATGAGGAGAAGGAAGTGATAGGATCCAGCATGTTTCGTTTCCTGGTTCCCAGCTCCCAGGCCCTGGTGAGGAAAATCCTTGAGGAGCGTGAGCAGGGGCGGGAAGTCCAGGACTACGAGATCGAGTTCGTCAAGAAGACCGGCGAGGTCTGCAATCTCGTGGTGAAGTCGACGCCGATCCGCTATGGCGGTGCGCCTGCGGTCCTTGTCGTCCTGGTGGACATCACCGAGCGCAAGCGCACCGAGAGGAGCCTGGCCTACCGCGAGTCGCTTGAGCGGCACCTGACCCGTTTTTCGTCGGACATTGTCAACGCCAGGCTCTCCGAGATCCCCTCGGTGCTTTCCAGGGGGCTCGAGAACATCGCGCGCCACTGCAATATCGAGCGTGCCGTCATCCTGCGCTGCGACAACCAGGCGGGCGACATGACAATCGGCCATTTCTGGGACCAGGCGGGCTCGCTGCCGGACGAGCGCTTTTTCCAGGGTATCCAAAAATGCACTACCTGGCTGGGGCACCTGCGCGCGCACTCGGAGATCATCATCCATGACGTGCAGCAGCTCGGCGCGGAGTGGGCCGCGGAGCGGGAGTTGCTCTCGGTGCGCGGCACCAGTTCGGCCGCCGTGGTGCCCATCGTGCACTCGCACGTCCTGATGGGCTGCCTGTTCTTTGAGACGCGCTCGCTCAAGCGCAGCTGGCTCGACGATGAGATCCATTTCATGCGCGTCCTCGCGGCCCTGCTCGCGAGCTCCTTCAACCGCCAGCGCGCGGAGGGCGCGCTGCAGGACTCCACGCGCAGGCTGGAGGCGGCGCTCATCAAGGCGAACGAGCTCGCGGAGCAGGCGCAGCAGGCCAGCCGCGCCAAGAGCCTTTTCCTGGCCAACATGAGCCATGAGCTGCGCACGCCGCTCAACGTCATCCTGGGAATGAGCGAGATCCTGATCGAGGGCATCCAGGGGCCGCTCAATGCCGACCAGCTTTCCAACGTGAAGTCCGTGGAGGAAAGCGGACGGCACCTGCTTTCCCTGATCAACGACATCCTGGATCTCGCCAAGATCGAGGCAGGCC
>JAHFTI010000459.1 GCA_023265535.1 Opitutaceae bacterium | reverse complement strand
GCCGTTCTTGGAGGTGGCGTCGATGAGGTGGAACAGCAGTTCGCCGACGGGGCGGAAGTCCTGGTCCCAGCGCTTGTAGGCCCAGCTCCTGTTGAGCGTGCCGCAGAGTTCCCAGGGCACCTTGTGGTACTGGTGGAAGGCCTCGTTGTCGCCGCTGCCGTCGAAGTCGGTGATCGGAAGCCCGCGCGGCTTGCCCAACTGGATGCGGCTGTTGATGAGGACGTCGGGAACGAGCCCGCGCGCCATCGAGGCGATCTGTTCGGCGCGGGCCGGGGTGATGTCGCCCGCCGTGTCAAACCACAGGATGGCGGGCTTGTACTTCAGGCAGAGCTCGCTGATTTGAGGAAGGGCTTTTCCGTCGAGGTACCTGTCCATGTCGCGCTTGTGCCCCGGGAACGACCAGTTGTTGCCGTAGGCGTCGGGTTCATTCCAGTCCTGGGCGTGTGAGTAATAGAGGCCCAGCCTGAGCCCGTGGCGGTCGCAGGCCGCCTTGAGTTCGGCGATCGGGTCGCGCCTGAAGGGCGTTGCGTCCACGATGTTGTAGGGCGTCACCTGGGTGCCGAACATCGAGAAGCCGTCGTGGTGCTTGGTGGTGATGACGAGGTATTTCATGCCGGCGGCCTGTGCCAGCAGCACCCACTCGTCAGCGTTGAATTTCACCGGATTGAACTCCTTGGCGAGTGCGCGGTATTCCTCGATGGGGAGCTTGTGCATCTTGAGGGCCCATTCGCCCCCGCGGACTTTCTCCCCCTTCCAGTAGCCTGCCATCTTGGAGAAGAGCCCCCAATGGATGAAGAGGCCGAAGCGGGCCTCCCTGAACCACGCCACCCGCTGGCGTTCCACCTCGCTGGGCTGGTAGCTGCCCGAGCCTGTCCCTCCGAATTGGGCCAGGCTCGTCATCTCGCCAAACTGGGTGGGCGCGGGTGCTTGATCCGCCCCGCTGGCCGGCGGAAGGGAAAACAGGGACAGGGCGCAGGACAGGAACGTGAGCCTGGGAATCAAAGCATTCATGGGGACCTTGGGGAAAGCGCGGGGTGGGCGACACTCCATGGTCTCGGGTTCCGTGCCACCTGCACAAAACAAACGAACCTGAAACCGTTCACCTCTTCCGGGACGAAGGGGGCTTCTCGTCGCGCCCCCTGCCATGGGCCCATGCTCGTGCCCAGGGCCAGCCCCGTGGGACGGCCGTTCGGCGGCTCATGGTTGGCGAGAGGGGAGGCCCCCGACCAGGTGATGGCGGCCTGCAGCGATCTGGGTGGGCGGCGTGCCCGGCAGCATGACCGTTGCGGTGCTGTTGGGCGGTATGCTTGCCTCCAGAAGCACCTGATTGCCCTCGCGCCTCCAGTGTACGCTTATGGGGCCGTGGGGACCTTGGTGGGTCGCCTTGACCCAGGTGATGTCGCCCACCACCGCAGGCTGGATCAGGACATTCCTGAAGCCCGGTTGTCGCGGGTCGGGTCGGATGCCGGCCAGGCCGTGGTAGAGCCAGTTGTCGGCGGAGGTGAAGCAGGAGTGGATCTGCGACCAATAGCCGTTCCATTGCTCCCAGAATGTGGTGGCCCCACTGGTCACCATGTGGCCCCAGCCTGGGTATCCTTTTTTCTGATACAGGGCGAGGACCAGGTCGTCGCGTCCGGCCTGGGCAAGGTACTCGATCAGGAACAGGGTGCCGAGCATCCCCGTGTCGAGGTGACCTCGGTTCTTGCGTTCCAGGCAGCGCAGGAGCGAGGCCTGAAGCTTGGGGCGAAGCGCCTCGGGTGCGACGCCGGTGAGAAGGGGGAAGGCGTAATAGATCTGTTCGTCCGCCACATACTGTTGCGTGTCCGGGTTGAAGAAGGCGGCATGGGTGGCGGCGCGCAGGGTGTCGGCGCGCCCGCGGGCATGGGTGGCAGTGTCGATTTGGCCGAGGGCATCAGCCATCCTGGCGACAAGCGACCAGAGATGGATGCGATAGCAGTTGGAGAAAAGTTCGGCCATCTCGCGGGAGGGCCAGTTCTGGGTGTCCATTCCGCGCCCAGGCGGCACCCAGTCGCCTATGAAGCTGAAGCCTTCGCCCCAGGCGCGTAGGACCTGGTCCTTGGCGTTGGCATCGAGTTTCTCGCAGTAGCGCAGCGCGGCTGGCAGATTTGCCTTCAGGATTTCCGGGTCGCCATAGTGGAGGTAGTGCCACCAGGGGATAAGCACAATGTTGCCCGGCCAGGCCGGGCCGCCGCCCGTCTCGACAAACGCAGGGGCGATGTAGGGGATCTTCTCGGAATTGTCCAAGGCGAGGCGCCAGTCCGCCGCCCACTTCTCGTAGAAGGCCGAGGCGTCGAAGTTCATCATCATGCCCTGCAGCGCGACCTGACCGTCGCCATACCCCATGCGCTCCCGGTGCGGGCAATCCACGTAGTAGGCTCCCAGGTTGAGGCAACGCATGGTCCAGCGGTTGACGGCGTGGATACGGTTGAGCAGCGGGTCGGAACACTCGAAGGTGCCGGCGGGTTGCAGTGCGCTTTCGACCAGCATGGCGGAGACCTCCCCCGGAAGGGGTGCCTCCTCGAGGCCCTCGATGACAACGTAGCGAAAGCCGGCGTAATTGAAGCGATGGCGGAATTCCTCCTCGGCCTCCCCGGCGGAGATGAACTCGCTGACCTGCTGGTGGCTTTGGTACAGGTTCTTTCCGCCCACCTCTCGCGGGAAGGACACGCAACTCGCCTCGTGAATGGGGACATCCTTGGTTCCGGGGCCCTGTCTGCCGTCGGGGAACACGCAGTCGGCAAAGTGCATCCTGATGAGACGGCCGCGTGGGAGCCTGCGGAAGCGCAGCCGCAGCCAGCCCGTCAGGTTGGTGCCGAAATCGATTTCGTAGCGGCCCTGCCCGAGCGGAGTGATGGTGCGTGGGGCGAGCGTTTCGCCAATGCGGTTGAGGGGCCCGTGGTGGTGCACGGGATGGCCGCCGGGGGCCGCAGCCTCCACGCTCTCCGACCATCCTTCGAGGCTGATACCAGGCCGTGCCCAGCCTTCGACTCGGAGACGGGCGTCGATGCGTTCGCCACCGAAGTTCCCCCACTGCCAGCCGCCGATGTGGCTGAGTTCGCTGGGGTGGGTTTTCCATTCCGGACCCGTGGCGCAGGTCACCCGTTGGCCCGCAACCGTTGCGTCGAGCTGCGCGCGTAGGGCGATCCTGTCGGACCAGCCCCGGGCCGCCCAGAGGCCGATGCAGTTTTTCCCCGGCCGGAGAACCTGTGCGACGTCGTAGGTGAGGGTGAAGGTGCGTAGCCGGGCGTCCGAGACGGCAGGGGCGAGCACCTCCGCCCCGATCTTCTCGCCGTTGACGTGTAGCTCAAAGTAGGAGGCGGACTGTACGGTGACCAGTGCCGACTCCAGTGTGCCGGTTGGAAGGTTGAACTCGTTGCGAAACCAGAGGGCGGGGATTCCCGCGTTCGTGGGTGGCGTGGCCGACGCCGGAGCAGCCGGAGCGGTGCCGGGAGCGGTAATCCAGCGGGCGGACCAATCCTCGGGCTGTAGTTTTCCCATTGTCCAGGCCGCGTGGGGACTCCAGTGAGACGGCCTGTTGTCCTGGTCCCAAACGCGAACGCGCCACCGATAGGTCACCCCCGAGGCAAGGGCCGGGCCAGCGTAGGGAATGGCAAGGGACTTGGGGGAGCCGACCTTGCCGGTGTCCCAGATGCCCTCGATCTCAATTTGATAGGCGGTTTGGGCTGCGCCCGGTTGTGCGGATTGCATCCGCCAGCTCAATCGTGGGTGCGGGGTGTCGATGCCGAGAGGCTGGGTGGCCCCTTCGCAGCGCAGGCCAGTGACCTCCACCGGGGCGGTATCGCACGGGGTGCCAGGCAGCTGCGTGACCCACAGCAGCGAAAGAAGCAACCGTGGCAGGACGAAGCGCAGGGGGGCGGGGAATGACATCAGGAATGACTTGGGGAATGGGGCCCCGGACAAGTTTGTGCCTCGCCGCACCC
>JAHFTI010000458.1 GCA_023265535.1 Opitutaceae bacterium | reverse complement strand
GAAGTGCAGCACGATCGGGGCGACAAGGAGCATGCCCATCAGCTGCGGCTCGACGATGCCGATGGCGAGTGCGTGAAGGGGGACGACGGAGCCGTGTGGCCCGTACTTGAGCAGGGCCGCGCCGAGGAGGCCGCAGATCACGGAACACAGGAGCGAACTTAGCGCGAAGTGCGCCGCACCACGCATCGTCCAGGGACGGAACTGGCCGCTGACGCGCCGTATCTCGAAGGCGGCCATCGTCCAGCAGGCGCACAGCAGCAGCGGCCAGATCAGACGCACGGTGCCGCTGACCGCAGGGAGAAGGACGTAGGCGCTGAGCAGGTTGCCCAGGATGATGAAAGGCAGCAGCGTGAAGCCCCCGAGGATGAGGAAGGCCATCGCAATGCCCGCAGGCAGCCAGGGGCCGGGGCCGGTGTGACCCACGCCCTCATGGTAGTAGACGGCCGCCGCCAGGTGGAGGGCCAGGTAAACCGCTCCGAGCAAAAAGGCGCGCGGCAGCGGACTCAGACGCATGCCGTAGGATAACACAGTTCGAAAGCAAGGCGCTTCCGGACTGGGACTTCAAGCGGCAAGGAGCCTTCGGGGCTTACTTTTTCTTGAGGGCCGCGCTGAACCAGTCGCCCTGCAGGGATTGGCTCTTGGCGGGACCTGAGGACGAGCCCGTTGCGGAACCCGCGCTGGCGCGGCCACCGCCAAAGCCGGAACCGAAACCGCCGCCGCCACCCGAGGAGGGGCGGGGGGAGGAGCCGAAGTTGCCGGGGCGCGCCCCACCCTGCTGGCCGGGGCCGGTGGCATTGCCGGTCTTGGGTCCGAGCTGGGGGTTGCTGCGCATGGAGAGGGCAATGCGCTTGCGCGGCAGATCCACCTCAACGACAGTGACTTGCACCTTCTGCTGGGGCTTCACCACCTCGCTGGCATCCTTGACAAAGCTGTCGGCCAGCTGGCTCACATGGACCAGGCCGTCCTGGTGCACGCCGATGTCAACAAAGGCGCCGAAGGCGGTCACGTTGGTGACGATGCCGGGCAGCTTCATGCCGGGGCGCAGGTCCTCGGGCTTGTGCACGGCCTCGGAAAAGGCGAAGGCCTCGAACTTCTGGCGCGGGTCGCGGCCCGGCTTGGCAAGTTCGGCCATGATGTCGTTGAGCGTGGGCAGGCCGACCTTCTCGGTGACATAGTTCTCGAGCTTGATCCTCTTGCGCAGGCCCGCGTCGGCAATGAGGTCGGCGACCGTGACGCCGAGATCGGAGGCCATCTTCTCGACGATCGGGTAGGACTCGGGGTGGACGGCGCTCGCATCGAGCGGGTTGACGGCGTCGCGCACGCGCAGGAAGCCTGCGGCCTGCTCGAACGCCTTGGGGCCGAGGCGCGGCACCTCGAGCAGGTCCTTGCGCGACCTGAAGGCGCCCTTCTCGTTGCGCGTGGCGACGATGTTGGCGGCGATCGTGGCGTTCAGGCCCGACACATAGCTGAGCAGCTGCTTGGAGGCGGTGTTCACCTCGACGCCGACGCCGTTCACGCAGGAGATGACGCTGTCGTCCAAGGAGCGCTTGAGGGCGGCCTGGTCGACGTCGTGCTGGTACTGGCCCACGCCGATCGACTTCGGGTCGAGCTTCACGAGCTCGGCGAGCGGATCCATGAGGCGGCGGCCGATGGAGACGGCGCCGCGCACGGTGAGATCGTGGTCGGGGAACTCCTCGCGGGCGACCTCGCTGGCGGAGTAGATGGAGGCGCCGGACTCGTTGACCATGACGACCGGGATGCTGCCGGGCAGGCCGATCGCGCGCACAAAACCCTCGGTCTCGCGGCCTGCGGTGCCGTTGCCGATGGCGACGGCCTCGATCTTGAAGTGGGCCACGAAGCCCAGGAGCTTGTCCTTGGCCTCGCCGGGGCTGCGGTCGGGATAGACCACGTCGTTGTGCAGCAGCTTGCCCTGGCGGTCGAGCATGACGACCTTGCAGCCGGTGCGGATGCCGGGGTCGATGGCGAGCACGGCCTTCTGGCCGAGGGGCGAGGCGAGCAGCAGCTCGCGCATGTTCTCGGCGAAGATCTTGATGCCGGCCTCGTCGGCGCGCTTCTTGGAATCCATGCGCATCTCGGTCTCGATGGCGGGCGAGAGCAGGCGCTTGTAGGCGTCGGCGACGGCGAGACGCACCTCGTTGGCGGCCTTGTTGAGGCCGACCTGGCCCTTGGCGGGCTGGCGCACGAAGAGGCGCTCGACCTCGGCCAGGCCGATGGCCTCGTCGGGCAGCGTGATGCGCATCATGAGGAAGCCCTCCTTCTCGCCGCGGCGCATGGCGAGCACGCGGTGGGAGGGGGCCTTGGCGAGGGGCTCGGACCACTCGAAGTAGTCCTTGAACTTGGCGGCCTCGAGCTCCTTGCCGGCGATGACCTTCGAGGAGATGACGGCGGAGCCCTGGTACACGGCGCGCAGGGAGGCGCGGGCATCCTTGTTGTCGCTCACGCGCTCGGCGATGATGTCGCGCGCACCGGCGAGGGCCTCGGCGGCGTCCTTGATGACGGACTTCACGTTCTTGCCGTCGTCGGCCGTGTATTCACGTCCCGCATACGCGGCGGCCTCGGCCTGGGCGTCGGTGGCGTCGTCCTGGGCGTAGAGCAGGTCGGCGAGGGGCTCGAGGCCCTTTTCCTTGGCGATGGTGGCGCGGGTGCGCTTCTTGGGGCGGAAGGGAAGGTAGATGTCCTCAAGGGCGGTGAGGGTCTCGGCGTTGTGGATGGCCTTCTCGAGCTCGGGGGTGAGCAGGGCGCGCTCCTTGAGGGAGGAGAGGATGGAGGCGCGGCGCTCGTCGAGCTGGCCGAGCTGCTCCATGCGGTCGCGGATGGCGGTGACCTGGACCTCGTCGAGCTCGCCGGTGGCCTCCTTGCGGTAGCGGGCGATGAAGGGGACGGTGGCGCCCTCGGCGAAGAGCTGCGCGGTGGCGGCGACCTGGAAGATCTTCAGGTTGAGCTCCTGCGAGATGCGCAGGACGTGCTCGGGATTGGGCTGCTTCGTGGAAGCGGCGGAGGGCGCGGCGGGGACGGCGGAGGTTTCGCTCATGCTATGCTGAAATGAAGGCGGCTGAGTGCAACGGCCCCGCGCGTGAGGGCAAGGGGGAAATGGGGCGGGCGGGCGGGCCGCCTATTTCGCCGGGCGAGGGGTCATGTGCCTGGCCAGGAAGGCCTCGATGCGCGCGTAGAGCTCGACGGTGTTGTCGATGTTGCGCGTGCCATGTCCCTCCTTGGCAAAGTAAAGCACCTCGGGGGGATTGTTGTTCTTCCTGAGCCCGGCCACCAGGGCCTTCGATTCGGAAAGCTCCGTCACGTGATCCT
The DNA here is from genome assembly GCA_023265535.1 of Opitutaceae bacterium. GTDB lineage: Bacteria > Verrucomicrobiota > Verrucomicrobiia > Opitutales > Opitutaceae > MWDT01. The sequence continues at coordinate 652 of JAHFTI010000458.1, read as the reverse complement.
CCTTGCCATGCGCCACGAACACGGGGATGCGGACCTTGTCGACCCGGTTGATCGGGGAAATCGCGTCATAACGCTCCTTGTGCTTGGCGGGATCCCCCATGAAGCGGCTCATGTAGCTGAAATAGTTGGAGTCATGGCGCTCGCGCTTGAGGCGCTTCATCATGCGTTCCCAGTCGAAGACACCGGAAATGGCAATGGCACAACGGTACTTGCAGTCGTCGTTTCCGGCGCCGGCGATGGCATGGTAGGCACCGAAGGAGGTGCCCATGATCGCCACCCGGTTCCTGTCGATCACGTCCATTGCGAGGACTGCGTCGGTGGCGTCGCTGACATCGTGCTGCATCTTGATGAAGTCCCAGCGGTCCTCGACGGGAAACATCCAGTCATACCCCGTGGAGCCGCGGTAGTTCGGCTGCAACACCGCATAACCACGGCTGGCGAGGAACTGGACCTCGGGGTCGAAGTTCCAGGTGTCGCGGACCCAGGGCCCGCCATGCGGCAGGACCACCAGGGGGGCGGGGGCCTGCGCGCTCGCGCCCTTCGGAAGCGTGAGGTAGGCATCCAGCTTGAACCCGTCCCGCGTGGTGAACTTGATGGGCTTCATCGGCTGCATGCGCGCCGGGTCGATCCAGGGGCGGGAATTCTTGAGGAG
>JAHFTI010000457.1 GCA_023265535.1 Opitutaceae bacterium | reverse complement strand
AGCCACTCGGCATCGTTGGCGCCGGTCCATACTTGCTGGCCCTTCTTCGCCACGATCGTGGCGGTGCCGGTGTCCTGGCAGAAGGGCAGGATGCCCTCGGCCGCCACCTCGGCGTTCTTCAGCAGCGTGAGGGCCACATAGCGGTCGTTGGCGCTCGCCTCGGGATCATCGAGGATCGCCGCCACCTGCTTGAGGTGCTTGTTGCGCAGCATGAACGAGCAGTCGTGCATCGCGGTCTGGGCCACGTAGGACAGCACCTCCGGATCCACCTTCAGGATCTCCTTGCCCTCGAACAGGGCCGTGCTGACGCCTTCTTTTGAAAGGAGGCTATACTCCGTCTCATCCGAACCCATGGGGAAGGGCTCCTGGTAAACAAAGGGAGGTGTTGCCATAGAAAGGGGAGCCTAGAGCCGGCCGGGGGCCCGACTCAAGCGCACTCGGCGTCCCGCGCAGGCATTAGTTGGGCAACTATTCCGACCAAGGGCGACTAATCCCACAGCCCGACGCAGGGGCATTAGCATGGCCGCCCACCCGGCGGCAGGAGGACGCGATGTACAATAATGAGAGTGCTCGATCCCTTGCCCGCAAAGGTCGGCGGTCCGATTGCTTTTCCCAGGCACGGCCACGCGGCGGCGTGCCCTCCTTCCCCCCCACTCCATGCCCTCTCTTTTCGTGCACTCCACGCGGCTCGGCCTCACTGCCCTCCTTTCCCTGGTCCTGGGGGAAACCGCACTCGCGGACGCCGCCACCAAGCCCACCCCGTCCTCCCCCGCCACCAGCGAGGTGCGTCAGAAGCTTCCCTTTCTTTCGCCCACGCTCGGCAGCCACATGGTGCTCCAACGGGGCAAGCCCAACCGCTTCTGGGGCTGGTCCTCTCCCGGCGACCGCGTGACGGTCGAGCTCGGCGGCACCGCAGTGGCCCAGGCCCAGGCCGGCCCCGACGGTCGCTGGCTCGCCGAATTCAAGGCGCCCCCGGCGGGCGGTCCCTACCGCCTGCGCGTGGTGGGCGCGGAGACGGTGGAACTCGAGGATGTGCTGTGCGGCGACGTGTGGGTGTGCGGCGGGCAATCCAACATGAACTTCGCCCTCAAGGAAGCCACGGGGGGCAGGGAGGATGCCGCCACGGCGCAGTTGCCCGGACTGCGCCTCTTCCGTGTGCGCCAGCAGGTGGGCTACGGTCCGATGCCCCTGCCGCTCGCGCAATGGAGCACCTGCACGCCGGCCGAGGCGGCCAATTTCTCCGCCGTGGCCTTTCACTTTGGCAAACGCCTCCAGTCGGAACTCTCCATCCCCATCGGCCTCGTGCAATCCGCCGTGGGGGGCTCCCCGGCGGAGAGCTGGATCAGCCCGGAAGGACTCGGCGGCTTCCCGGAATTCGGCAGGGCGCTCTCCGAAATCAGGCGCCTCAACCACGCCACCACGCAACGCCACGGCAGCTTCCTCATGCACTGGCTGGAGGAAAACGACGCCGGCACGCGCGACGCGAACTGGAGCTCCCCCGCCCTCGACGAGAGCGACTGGAAACCCGTCTCCCCCGCCACCGCCTTCGCAGACCTCGGCGTGAAGGAGGCCGCCGCCATCGCCTGGTTCCGCCTGCGGGTGACCCTGCCCGCCACGCTGCCCCCGGGCCAGGCCCAAATCCTCCTCGGCGTGGTCGACAAGATGGACACGGTTTCCATCAACGGCCAGTGGGTCGGCGCAAGCTCCTGGGTGGAAAACCCGCGCAAGTACCCCGTGGGCTCGCCACTCCTCCAGCCCGGCGAGAACCTCATCAGCATCCGCGTCGCGAAACTTGGCGCCAAGGGCGGCTTCCTCAGCGGCCCGGACTCGCTGCGCCTGGTGCTCGGTGACGGCACCGTGTTCCCCCTCGCCGCGCAGGCCTGGAAGGGCCGTCTCGGCCATCTCGTGGTCGCCGACGACACGCTCCCGCTCGACCGCGAAAACTACCCGACCATGCCCACCGTCCTGCAGAACGGCATGCTCGCCCCTGTCGCCCCCCTGGCCGTGACGGGCGCCCTGTGGTACCAGGGCGAGGCCAACTTCACGCGCGCCCACCAGTATCGCCGCCTGCTCCCTGCGCTGATTGCCGACTGGCGCCGGCTCTTTCACAACGACGAGAAAGCCCCCTTCATCATCATCGGCCTGCCCGCCTTCATGCAACGCCGCCCCCAGCCCGGCGACGACGCCTGGGCCGAGCTGCGCGATGCCCAGGCCCTCGCCGCTCGTCAGGTCCCTGGCGCCTCCCTCGCCGTCACCATCGACACGGGCGACGCCAACGACATTCACCCCAGGGAAAAGCGCCTCGTGGCGGATCGCGCGGCGCGTGCGGCACTCGCCGGCCACTATGGGCAGGGGATCGAGAGCCAGGGACCCACGCTGCTCTCGCACACGCGACGCGGCGACGCGCTCGTGCTGCAGTTCGCGCATGCCGAGGGCGGACTGGTGGCGCGGGGGGAAAACGACACGCTCGCCGACTTCGCCGTCGCGGGCGCCGACCAGCGCTGGCACTGGGCCCAGGCTTCCCTCGAGGGGGACAGGGTCGTGCTGCGCTGCGCCGAGGAACCCGAGCCGGTGGCTGCACGCTACGCCTGGCAGGCGAACCCGCGCGCCACGCTCTTCAACAAGGCCGGCCTTCCCGCAGCCCCCTTCCGCACCGACGACTGGCGCCTGAGCACGGAGAAGTGAGGGCTCAGATCAGCTTCATCTTCGGCAGGTCCTGCACGTCGACCAGGCCCACGGGGCGGTTGTCCGTGTCGACCACGATGAGGTCGTCGATCTTGTAGCGGTCGAACATGCGCAACGCCTCGACGGCGAGCGCGTCGACGGCCAGCACCTTGGGCTTGCGTGTCATGAAGCGCGCCACGGGCTGCTGCAGGAAATCCGGGGTGCCGATGATGTGGCGGCGCAGGTCGCCGTCCGTCATGATTCCGGCCAGGCGGCCGTCTGTATCCGTCAAACCGATACTGCCCGACTTCGCGCCGGTCATGGCGAGCAGCGCCTCCTGCACGTTGCAGGTCTCGGGCATGAGCGGGAAGCGTTCGCCGGTTCGCATGATGTCGCGCACCTTGAGCAGGAGTATGGTGCCGAGGTTGCCCGCCGGATGCAGGCGGGCGAAGTCGTCGCGCGTGAAGCCGCGGCTCTCGAGCAGCACCATGGCGAGCGCATCGCCCAGCGCGAGGGCGGCGGCCGTGCTGGAGGTCGGGGCGAGCGAGAGAGGGCAGGCCTCGCGCGGGCTGCGGTACACGAGGCGCAGGTCGGCATCGCGCGCCAACTCCGACTCGCCATTGCCCGTGAAGGCGACGACCGGCAGGCCGAAACGCTTGAGGATGGGGATCAGGCGCAGCACCTCGATGGTCTGGCCGCTGTTGCTCAGCAGGATGGCCACGTCGCCTTCGCAGCACAGGCCAAGGTCGCCGTGCAGGGCCTGGGTGGCATCGAGGAAGCAGGAGGAGATGCCCGTGCTGTTGAAGGTGCCCGTGAGCTTCTGGACGATGTGTGCCGACTTGCCCACCCCGCTGAAGATCAGCTTCTTGCCTGATTCGGCGGCAGCCTCGACGGCGCGCACCACGGCGATGAAGTCGTCACCCAGGGAGGCGCTCGTGGCGTTGAGGGCATCCGCCTCGAGGCGGATGCAGTCGCGGGCGCGGGCAAGCACGGAATCGTTGCTGAGGCTCATTAAAAATTTGTGTCGCGGGTTTGGGTGCCGGAACTTAGGCCATACAGCCCAGCCTTCAATCCCTTTCACGCATGAAACCCAGCCTACGCATCCTCAGCCTCATCGCCCTGTGCGTGATGCTGTTTGGGAGCGCCGCCTGTGAGCGCAGCGCCTCCGTTGCCTTCACGGCGGAGGAATCCGAACCGAATTTCGAAAGGGGCCGCCAGCTCTCACGCCAAGGCCGCAACCAGGAGGCGCTTGCCGCCTTCCTGAAGGTCATCGCCAAGCGCGGTGACGAGGCGCCCGAGTCCCACCTCGAGGCGGGCCTGA
>JAHFTI010000456.1 GCA_023265535.1 Opitutaceae bacterium | reverse complement strand
GCACCTGAGCGGGATCTCAGCGCACCGCGGCGAAGATGCGCGTGGAGAGCGCCCGGCCCTTGAACTCGTAGTGCACGAGGACTTGGGCCTGGGTGCTCTTGTCGGTGGAAAAGGGGCGCAGGCTGACTTGGTGCAGCCCCTTGGCGGAGTCTTCGGCCTGCAGCTTGCAGGCGAACTCGCTGCTGTCGGCCTCCACCGAAAGAATGCGCGTGTCGGAAGGAAACGGAAGCCTGAGGCGGACCAATTTGTCCTCCGCTGGCAGGCCCTTCTTCCAGAAGACGAGGCGGGGGCGCAATTCGAGCAGTTCCAGGATGTCGATGGAGAGCGTGAGGCGCTTTGGTGGGCCCTCCTGATCTGAGCTGCTGACCTCGATGTGCCGTTCCTGAAGCCCGGTCCGGCCGCCGATCCTGAAGAGCACAGTGAGCTCGCCTGATTCACCGGGCAGCAACAACTCCTGGGAAACCTTTGGGGTGGCGCAATCGCAGCCCGTTTTCACCTCGGTGATGCGGACGGGTTTCGCGCTGGAATTGGTGTAGCGGAACTGCGCACAAACCTCCTCCTCGGCTGTGGTGCTGGAGAGTGACACCTTCTCCTCCCTCCAATCCAGGGCCAGCGCAGGAAAGGGGGCCAGGAGGGCAAGGGGTAAGAGCGGCAGCAGAAGCGAGCACACCGGAACGCGGGGGCGGGAAGGCACAGGCAGGCCCTCCCGGCAGAAGGCGGACAGGCTCCGAAGCAAACTCCCAGGACAGGTGTTCACAGGAAATCGTCGCGCCTCGGCGTAAAGACATCCAGCAGGCGGCTTCCCTGCTCCAAGGCACGGACCCCATGGGCGGTGCGCGGCGGGGCGATGAAACTGTCGCCTGTGCGCAGTTGCCTCTTCACGCCTGCGACCTCCACCTCGAAGCTGCCGGCAGTGACGTGCGAAACCTGGGTGTGCACCTCGTGGTCATGCACGGCCCCTATCGCCCCGAGATCGAACTCCACGAGCACCGCCATGAGGGCGGGAGTGTGTCCGAGGACCTTGCGGCGCACACCGCCACCCAATTCGGTCCAGCGGAGCTCAGTGTCGAGGAGGTGGTGTGTCATGGAGGAGGAGCTGAAAGAGGAGAACGTCAGGCTGGGGGCAGATGGAAACGAAAGCAAATTTGCGCACAGCTAAAGTGCGCAGGCAAGTACCCGATGTAATCAATTCGTGAAGCTCACGGGGGTTCCATTGCATTGTTGCTAGGAGACCCCGGGTTTGCCATTCTCAACCCTCGCCCCTATCGTCTGCCGGTCCGGCCCCCTCAAAGTACTTTTTCCAATCCCCAGCTCACCGACTAACATGCAACTCCCCTCCAATGAAAGCTCCGTGGGCTCCGGTGAATTTCTCACGGCCCAGGATGTGTTGATCGCCGCCCAGAGACTGCCCAGCACCGCACAGGTTTTTGCCCAGGTGAACCGTATGCTGGACGATCCGTCCGCCTCACTTGAGGATATCACTGAACTCATTCGTATCGAGCCTGTTCTATCATTCCGCGTGCTCCAGCTCGCCAATGGTGCCTTTTATGGCTTCCGCACCCCCTGCAGCGACTTGGGCGAAGCCGTCACGCGCCTGGGCTTCCGCGAGGTCAACCGCCTGGTCGGCATGGTGGCCGCGCAACACCTGTGCGCCAATTTCCTTTCCGTCTATGGCATCAGTGGGGACCTCTTCTGGTCCGATTCGCTCTGCAGCGCGCTGGCCTGTGAATGGCTCACGCACCGCCACGCCTTCAGCGACGTGCGCACTGCCTACACCGCCGGCCTCCTGCGCTCCGTGGGCAAGGTGACAATGCACCGCATCCTCTCGGATCGTCCGCTGCTCTGGAAGAGTTACCTGGAGACCGGCAAGGGGCAGGACCTCCTCGCCTGGGAAAAGGCCAACTTCCGCATGACCAGCGTGGAATCCGCGGCGCTCATCATGCAGAGCTGGAAGATGCCCAAGCTGCTCGTGGACGGAATGCGCACGCATTGCCAGCCCACCGGAGACGAACCCTTGCCCTACCTGATGTACCTGGGCTCCGTGGTCGCATCGATGATCGGTGGTGCCCTCCCGGGCGAAGGCGCCTATTGGGAAAAGTCCGAGGCCGCCCTGACCGCGCTGGAAATGGAGGTCGAAACGCTCCAGGCCTGCGCCAACGAGGTGGAAGTCATCTTTGAGCGCGTGAAGCGGGCCGTCGCCATCTGATCTCGCTCTCGGCGCCGATTCCGTTTTTCTGCGGCCATGTCCAAATGGCTTTTGATCGACGGCTTCAACCTCGCCTACCGCTGCCACTTCGCCATCCCCGAGCTTACACGCAAGGATGGCACTCCCACCGGAGCACTGCACGGCTGGGTGAAATCGATCTGGCGCCTGCAGGACCAGGAAAAACCGGCGGCGACCCTGGTCTTCTTTGACTTGGGGGGCGCGCAGGATCGCCTGGCCCTGCATCCTGAATACAAGGCCCAGCGCGAGGAGATGCCCGAGGCCCTTTCGCGGCAGGTGGAACCCATCAAGGAGCTGACACGCGCCATGGGTTTGGTTGGAGTCGAGCGCGAGGGGGTGGAAAGCGACGACCTGCTTGCCTCCAAGGCCGTTGCATTGGCGAAGGAAGGTCACGAGTGCCTGATCGTCAGTTCGGACAAGGACTTTGCACAGATCGTCAGCGACCAGATCCAGATCCTGCTGCCCCCGCCCTCGGCCAACCCGAAGCTCGGCTGGAGGCGCCTGGACTCCGCCGGTGTGGTGGAAAAGTTTGGGGTGCCGCCCAGCCAGATCGCCGACTATCTGGCCCTCGTCGGCGACACGTCCGACAATATTCCCGGCATTCGCGGCGTAGGCCCCAAGACGGCGGTGAAATGGCTGCAGGATCATGGAAGCCTGGAAGGAATCCTGGCCGCTGCCGACCGCATAGAACCTGAGCGTTTTCGCGAGGCCCTCCGCACGGATGCGGAGCGGATCCGCATGAACCTGAAGCTGACGACCCTGAACCTGGGGCTCGCCGCGGAAATCCCCTCGAATGGCTACCTGCAGCTGCCCGAGCTGCTCGGCTTCCTGGAGTCCATGGAAATGAAGGGGGCCCTGAAGGAGGCCACCCAACGCTACGGACAACCGGAGCTGTTCTAGGGCGGCGCCTCAGATCAGCATGCCCGCAATACAAGCCGTCATGAAGCAGGCAATGGAACCACCGAGCAGGGCCTTGACGCCCAGCTTGGCGAGCTCGCCCCGCTTTTCGGGAGCCAGTGCACCGATGCCACCGATCTGGATGCCGATGGAGCCGATGTTGGAGAAACCGCAAAGGGCGTAGGTCAGGATGATCTGGGTGCGCACATCGGTGATGAGACCGGCATCCTTCACCTTGGCGAGGGTGCCATAGGCGTAGAACTCATTCAGGACGGTCTTTTCGCCGATGATCTGGCCGGACACCATAAACTGGCCATAGTCGATGCCCATGAGCCAGGCGAGGGGAGCGAGCACAATGCCGAAGACGTACTGCAGGGAGAACTCCTTGTAGAGACCATTCGTGGAGGAGACGATCCAGTCATTGAGACCAGTCCAGCCGCCCACGCCATTGGAAAGGACCGAGTTGGTGAAGGCGATGAGGGCCGTGAAGACAAGGAGCATGGCGCCGACATTGACCGCCAGCTTGAGCCCGTCCGTGGTGCCGTTGCTGATGGCCTCGAGAAGATTGGCGCCGATCTTTTCACGACTGATCACCAGGTTGCGGTTCACCTCCTCGGTCTGCGGGAGAAGGAGCTTGGCGCAGATCAGGCCGGCGGGGGCGGACATGACGGAGGCGGTGAGCAGGTGTTTGGCAAAGAGAAGGCGGCTTGCGGGATCGTCACCGCCCAGCATGCCGATGTAGGCCACCATGACGGCTCCTGCGATCGTTGCCATGCCGCCGACCATGATGGCGAGCAGCTCCGAGCGGGTCATCCCGGCGATATAATGGCGGACCAGGAGTGGGGCTTCGGTCTGCCCCAGGAAAATGTTG
>JAHFTI010000455.1 GCA_023265535.1 Opitutaceae bacterium | reverse complement strand
AAGCTTGATGGAGACAGGGGGCGGGTAGGGGCATGGGCCGCTTTGCGCGGTGCCCCTCCATTCAGGCCTGAAGGTAGGACTTGCCCTTGTAGGTGGCGGCCAGGGCCACGAAGAGCAGGGCGGCCACGACCATGAGGCCGGCGAAGGTCCAGAAGAAGGTCGCCAGGGACAGCATCTGGAGCGGGGCCAGGAAGGCCACGAGGATGTTGCCGAAGGTCACGCAGAGCAGCCAGAAGCCCATGATGGTGGACTTCATGGCGCGCGGGGCCTGAGTGTAGGCGAACTCCAGCCCCGTCACGGACACCAGCACCTCGGAGGTGGTCATGATGAAGTAGGGGATGATCTGCCAAAGCACGTGAACCTGGCCGTGACCGGCGACCTCGATGCGCGCCTGGAGCATGGCGACTGCGGCGAAGGCGAAGGCGGAGAGGAACAGGCCGATGGCGATGCGCGCAAGGGGCTTGAGGGGCTTGCCCATGCGTTCAAGGGGCTTGTAGACGAGCACGTTGAGCAGCGGGATGATGATCATCACCATCAGCGGGTTCAGCGCGGAAATCTGCGCGGGAAGCAGGTTGATCGTGGTGGAGCCGCCTTGGGAGGCCTGCAGGATGCTGGCAGCCACGGCCCACAGGCCGAGCGCAGACAGGAAACCGATGTTCAGCTTGCGCGGAAGACTGCGGTTGGAGACCCACATGAAGAGCCAGGTGGCGCCGTAGAGGGAGGCGGTGATGGTGGCCGGGACCAAGAACCAGTACCAGAAATGGGTCGGCACGATCAGGGCGAGGTCCATGGCCTTGGCCTGCTTGACCCAAGTGGAGGAGTGCTGGTCGAAGAGGGCCCAGAAGACGCTGATCATCGAGAAGACGATGATGATGCGGAACACGGCCATCGGGCCCTCGGCGTTTTCCTCACCGAAGCGGGCACGGGCCGGGGCCCAGAAGTCCTCGCCCTCCTTGCGCTGGTGGCGATTGCGCCAGCTATAGAGGAGGATGGCGAAGAAGCCCGAGTCGTGTTCGATGGTCTGGCGCCAGGCAAAGAGGGCGACACCGATGCCCAGTCCGATCAGGGCCGCGACGGCGTAGATCCAGTGGGTGGCGGCCAGGTGGGCGACCGCAGTTGAGACGGCGCCTGTTTCCTTGCTCATGAAGGCGTGCACGATCTCCTCGGCCATTTCCGCGCCCTTCCAGACAAGGATGAGCAGGGGGGCGGCCATGAGCGTGGAGGCCAGGAAGTCGAGGGCGCCGAGCTTGCCGCCGGGCTTGGGCGGGACGCGCACGAAGCGCTTGCGGCCCATCCAGAAGATGACCGTGGCGACCGCCATCAGCACGCCGGGGACACCGAAGGCCACGGCCGGGCCGAATTTCTTGTAGAGGACCGGGGTGAGCAGCGAGGCGAAGAAGGAGCCGAAATTGATGATGAAGTAGAAAATCTGGAAGATCTTCGGGATGAGATGCGCATTGGCCGAGGTGAACTGGTCACCGACGTTGGCCGAGACGCAGGGCTTGATGCCGCCCGAGCCGAGCGCGATGAAGGTCAGGCCGGCGAAGATCGCGGGCATGGCTGCGGCGAGATCGCCGACCATTCCGAAATGGGAGCCGACGGACATGAGGCCCTGGCCGATGCAGTACACCAGCGAGACCCAGAGGATGACGTTGTACTTGCCGAGGAGGCGGTCGGCCAGGATGGCGCCGATCATCGGGAAGAGGTAGACGCCCGCCATGAAGAGGTGGGTGACCTGGGTGGCGCGGACCTCGGCGGAAGAGAGGACCTCGGCGGAGACGGAGCTCTCGGAGACCAACCCGATGAACAGGGAGGTCAGGTAGATGAACAGGATCTGACGCATCCCGTAGAAACTGAAACGTTCCGCTCCTTCATTGCCCACAATGAAGGGGATGCCGGAGGGGAAACGATCGTCGCGCGGGGTGCTGGCAGGGGTGGGCTGGGGGGCTTTGCTGGAACTCATGCGTGTTGAGGTCCAGCAAAGCCGGATTTGCGCCCAGCTGAAAGCGCAAAGCGTTGAGCCGCCTGATTAGCGCGACGGGGCGCTGCGCCAGACGGTGGTGGGCAGGCAGGCCAGTCCGATGAACAGCAGCTGGGACACGGTGAAAAGGCCCAGGTACACGGCGCCCTTGTCATTGAAGCCGTAGCTGTGCAGGCCGACGCCAAGCATGTTGACGCCGAACCAGCTCATCGCGGTGACGATGTTGCCGAAAACGGCGAGGGCCATCATGCCGCGCTGGCGGACCAGGCCTCCCCAGCGCGCGTGCAGGATGATCGCGTTCCAGACGACGATGACGAGCGCGCCGTTCTCCTTCGGGTCCCAACCCCAGAAGCGGCCCCAGGACTGGTCGGCCCAGATGCCGCCGAGCACGGTGCCGACGAGGCTGAAGAAGGTGGCGAAGCAGACCACGCCATACACGATGCGCGTGATGAGGTCGGCGTTCTCCTTGGTCAGGGCCTTGGTGAAGAGGCCGAAGACGATGAAGATCACGGCGAAGATGCCCGCCAGGAAGGTTGCTCCATAGCCGATCGAGATCGTGACCACGTGGGTGGCGAGCCAGAAGTTGGAATCGAGCACGGCACGCATCATCTCCATGGTGTCGCCGCCCATCGAGAGGTGGTGGGCGATGACCAGGGTGCAGGCGCCGATGATGCCGGCCGCCATGTTGGCGAGGGCGTTCTTGTAGATCTGCTCAATGACCACGCAGAGGGCGACGGCCACCCAGCCCACGAACAGGGCCGAGGAGTAGAGGTTGGTGACCGGCGGACGGCCTTCGATCCACATGCGCGCCAGGATGCCGGCGGTGGACAGCACAAAGGCGACCACGATGATCCAGAAGGAGGCGCGGGCGAGCTCGCGCGGCCAGACCAGCCAGGCGAACACGGCCACCATGAAGCCGACCACGTAGAGCAGGGAGGAGCTGTAGAAGGGTTCGGAGCTGTTGAAGAGCGCCTCGGTCTCGCACTTGCCCATCACGGTCGGACGCGTCTTGTCGAGCACGGCGCGCAGCAGGTGAAGCCCCTGGTTGAACTCACCGGCATTCTGGCGGACCCAGCTGCGGGAGAGGCCGGCGTAGGCCAGCGCCTCGGGGGGAATCCGGCCGTCCTGCAGGCTGTCCTGAAGCGCCTTGCCGATCGTGCGCCAGTCATCGGGCGGGGCGCCATCGACCGGCGGGATGGGATGGATGAGGGCGTTCTCGTCGATGAAGAGGAACTTGTTGGTGTCCTCGACGAGGGCGGCGGCGAGCTTCTCGTCATGGGGCTTGCCGGCCTCCTTGGCGCGGAGGGCCTCGACGGCGGGACCGCGGCGCTCCTGGTAGGCGGTGAGCTCGGCGAGCAGGTCCGTCGTATCCGGCATCTGGATACTGAAGCGGAGTCGCTGGTAGAGGCCGAGGTTGTTGTGCAGCTGGAGCACGGCGCGCTGGAAGGTGGTGCGCTGCGGGTTCTCCATCTGGCCCGCGAGGCGGGCCTGGCGGCTGAGCTCCTCGAAGCGCGGGCGCAGCTGCATCAGGCTGAAGCGCTTCTTGCCGGCGCCGTCCTCGGCATTGAGCTGCATCAGCGCGAGCAGGTCGGGGTGCACGACCTCAAAGACCTGCATCTTGTCGGCGACCTCGGGTCGGGTCATGACCTCGAGCAGCCATTCCGCCGGGGCGATCGTCTTGCCCTCGGGCGTGGTCACACGCTGGCGTCCCTGCAGGACGAGCAGGGTGCTGCGCGCGACGGAGTCGAGGGGCTTGATGCGTCCGTTGACGACGGACGGAAGCTTGGAGAAGCCCGTGATGTCGAATTCGGTGCGGTTCTTGACGGGCCGCAGGGTGAACAGGACGGCCACCAGGCTGAGGACCAGGGCGATTAGGGGGAGGAAACGTTTCATGGTGCGCTCGGTGTCGATGGCTCAGGCTGCGGAGTTGGTCTTCGCGGGCTTGGCCGCGAAGCGTTTGGTCACGAACCCGTACAGCGTGATGCAGAAGTGGATCGCCAGGCCGAGGCTCATC
>JAHFTI010000039.1:12045-14374 GCA_023265535.1 Opitutaceae bacterium | reverse complement strand
CATAAGCGAGCGTAAGGCTTTACCCAATTGGTGACCATTTATGGACGGTGTACCCCGTCCATGTTTGATCATAAATGGTCGCCATCAATGCTCTGCCCGGGGTACCCGGCCGGACACATACACGCAACCCGGCCCGCCACCCCCTCCCCGCTCTTGCCAAGCCCTCCGCATCCACCCACGGCTGCCGGACGCGAGCAACGCAGGTCTTCTGCTCCCGGCGAGGAGCGAATTGTGGATTATCACCCCGGCGCCAAAACCCGCCTTCAGCGGATACGGATATGTTTCTGGTGGCAGATGGGGCACATCGCAAATTGCTCCGCCTCCTTCTTCGCCGCCTTTTCCCTCGCCTTTTGGGCTGCCGGGGAATTCTTGGCGGCCAGGGCTTCCGCCTTCGCCTGCTTCTCCACTTCCGCAACCACTTCGCTCAGCGGCTTTCCCTGCAGTGCAGGAATACAACCGTTGTGCACGTGCAGGCCCTGCCATTGCACCCGGTTGTCCGGTTGCGACAGGGTAATGACCACTGCTTCACCAAACCGCATGATGGGATGTGCCTTCTGCCTTTTTTGCGGGTAGAGCAATTCGCCAACCACCAAGGGCTTCTCCCATCCGTCTTCGACCTTCAGCAGTTCCGTGATCTGGAAGGCTATCATACCCTTGTCATCGGAAACCGGCTTTGCCACCACGATGCTCTGCGCCTCGGCATGCGTCAGCGTGACGAGGAGGATCAGGATCAGGGAAAGGGCGCGTGACAGGTTCATCTGGCTTGGGACCTAATCCTACTATCGGTCCGTCCTCCCTCCTGCTGAACCCTTCCACTTCCCAAAGGAGGCTCAGAGGCGACACCCGGCATGAACCTTCCCGGCCCTCATCGTCCCAGGACTCAGAGGCGAAGGAATATTTTCCTCTGATGGAGAAAGCCGCAGATCCCGAAACAGATGAGTGATCCCACAAGCGCGAGGGCGAGTCCTCCAAACCCGGGCCACAGCCCGTCGAGGAAGTGGCTGATGTCCCCGCCGACAAAGCGTGCTGCCAACGCATTGAAATCCAATATATTGCTGATAAGGTAGATGGCGAGTGGGTTGCACCCGACCCAGATGAGGGGCAGCGCCCAGCTTTTCCATTGCCTCACATCAATGAGGTAGTGGAAGCACCCCAGCAGAACACAGCTCCAGCCGCCGGCGACCAAGACGAAGGAGGAGCTCCAGAGCTTCTTGATCACGGGGAACTCCATTCCCCAGAGCCAGCCAAGTGCCACCAAAAGCAATCCTGCACCCACCAGTCCTGCACTGCGCCTGGCAGCGGTGAGTTTTTCATCCCGAAGCCAGAGGCATGCAAGGACGCCTCCAAGGCAGGAGGCTATTGCCGGCAGGGTGCTGAGAATTCCCTCGGGATCATGTGTCCCGTCGTACTTGCGCAAGGGGAGGAACTGCGAATCGAACCAATTGGTGAGGTTATGACCCTCGGCAAAATCCCCTGGACCGAAACCGGGCACGGGCACCCAGCGCAGGAGCGCCCAGTAGCCGAGCAAAATGCCCGCTGCGGTGATCACCAGATTGCGGGGGCGCAGATGAAGGTAGAGCAGGCTTGTGATTCCGTAGCACAAGGCGATTCGCTGGAGCACACCCAAAAGGCGGATATCGCCGAGGGGGGTGGACAAGCCTCCGTAGTAAAAGAGTCCAAGAACGTAAAGCAGCAGGGTGCGCTTCAGGATGCGCACCAACGCCGCGCTCCGGCCCTCAGTGCTGAGCATGCGGTCCATCGACAGGGGCACTGCGGCGCCAACCATGAAGACAAAGAGCGGGAAAATCAGGTCGTAGAAGCGGAAGCCTTCCCATGGGGCATGGTCCAGCTGCCCAGCCAGGAAGTGTACGGCGGGGCCACCCGCGAGCTTGGCCACGGCTGCTCCGATGGCGTCGGCGCCAATGATCCAGAACATGTCGAAGCCGCGGAGTGCATCGAGGCTGGCGAGGCGTTGGGCTTGCGGAGCGGAGGCGGGGGCGGCGACGGGGGGGGACATGGTCCTGGGCGGGCTGGGGTGACGGCGGCCGCCGGGGTGGGCGGCTGCGAGAATGATAACAGGGCCGCCTGGAGATGCCTACCCCTCTTTGGGGCAGTTTTTACTTCGAGTCCGCCGGACCGGATGCGCTCAGGGGCGCAGGCGTTGCGCCGTCGGCTGTGGAAGCGAGCTCCGTGAGCTGGAACGGAGCGGCAGGAAATCCCGAGCCGTTCGCCAGGTTGGCGTAGGGGGCGTTGCTCCAGGCGTAGCGCACGGCCTTGGGAATTGGCACGGAGGGGCAGCTTAGAAGCAGGGCGTTGCCCTGGATGGTGG
>JAHFTI010000039.1:0-12035 GCA_023265535.1 Opitutaceae bacterium | reverse complement strand
GGATGGTGGCGGTTGCGGGGAAGAAGCGCCCGTCTGCTCCTGCGACCTCGAGTGATTGGACGGGCTTGCGGTAGGCGATGAGCCCCGTGGCTGCGTGGTCAAAATCGATCCGGACCCTGCCCTGCACGACCTGCGCGGAGCGCACGGTGGGTCCGAGGTATTCCGTGTCCTGCTGGTAGATGGTGGCGAGGGCGGTCTGGCTGAGCCGCCGTGCGATCTCCTGCTTGTTCGTGGGATGGACGGTCTTGGTCACATCCAGGTCGAGTGAGACCACCAGCCCCGTGTTCGGGATATCGAGGACCGCCGCCTGTGCCTGGCGAAGCACGGCCCAGTTTTGTTCCCTGGGATCGTTCGGGTTGCTGTAGGCGCCGAGTTGGACTTGGAGAAAGGGGAGTGCGGGATCGGCGAAATGCCCGCGCAGGCTGTGGATGAAGGCGCGGAGGGTCTGCTCATAATGGCCGTACTGGGAGGGCCTGGCTGCGTTGGCCTCACCCTGATACCAGACAACGCCGCGCACCGCAAAGGGGAGCAGCGGGGCAATCAGGCTGTTGAAGTAGCTCGACGGAGCGTGCAGCTGGGGTTCGCGCGGCTGACGCCTCTTCTGGAGGTAGGCGGAATGCTTGGCGGGACCCGCCTCACGCGCCTTTTTCTCCCCTTTCTGCCATTCGGCAAGCGATGTCTGGTAAGCCTGTTGGCGCGCGGGAAAGGCGGCCTGGTCCTCCTGCCAGCGAGCGATCACGAAGGGGAGCCCAGGGGGGGCGCTGAGGGCGGCGTGGCTGAGCCAGCCCTCGATCGGGCTGCCAGGGACGGAGACCTGGATCACCCCTATGGGAATGCCTGTCTTCCTGTGGAGGTTGCGGCCAAAGAAGTAGGCGACGGCGCTGAATTTCGCGGCGTTTGCCGGTGAAGCCTCCTGCCACGCGAGGGACTGGGCGGTGCCGCCGCCGGTGTCGGTGACGGGGAGGAACTGGGCGTGGCGCAGCAGGGGAAAGCGCGCGGCGCTGATCTCGGCCGCGGCATTGTCGCAATGCTCGACCGGCCACTGCATGTTCGACTGGCCGGCGCAGAGCCAGACCTCGCCCACGAGGATGCGGCGGAGGGTGACTGTAGTGGTTCCCTGGATACTGAGCTCGGCCTCCTCGGCCGACGGCTCGAGGGCCGTGAGCAGGACCTGCCAGCCGCCCGAAGCGTCGGCGGTGGTGGAGACCTGCTGGTCGCGGAAGGCGACCGTGATGCGCTCTCCCGGCTCGGCGGAGCCCCACACGGGCACGAGCTTGCCCTGCTGCAGGACGGCACCGTCGGCGAAGGGGGCGGCGGGGCGGGGCGCGGCCAGGCCCTGCAGGGTCAGCAAAAGGAGGAGACTGGGGAAAAGCCACTTCATGGCGAGGGAGGGCATGGTGGGGATGCGGCGGAATCTTGCGAGCCTTTCGACCCGGCCGGGAGGTTGGGGTTGCCAGTGGCGCAGTGGCTGTCGACAATCCGCGACCCTATCCGCCCCATGAGCCCCAGAAATGCGATCCCCGACCGTATTGCGGAGTCACTCCGCCGCTTTCCGCCCTTTTCGATGCTGGAATTCGCCGACGTGCGAGCCCTGGCGGGCGAGGCCGTGGTGCGTGTCCTGGTGGCCGGTGAGAAGGTCTGGTCGCAGGGTGACAAGCCGGGTGCGGAACTGTATTTCCTGGCGCGCGGGCGCGTCGAATACCAATGGCAGGTGGAGGGCCGGAGCGAATTGGTGGATGTGCGTGACGTGGGGGCCGTGCTGGCACTGACCTCATTGCTCGAGATGCAGCCGTTCCGCGTGACCGCGGTGGTCGTGGAGGACAGTGTGCTTTACTCCCTCCCCTGGGAGAGGATGCGTCAGCTTCTCGATGGCAACGACGTGGCCCGCCACTACGTGCGTCGCCACCTGTTCTGGGCCACGCGCGTGGGGTCCCTGGTCGAGGTGCCCGAGCCGCAGTCGTCTCCCCTGGGCGTGAAGGGGCGGTCCAAGAACATCCTGCAGGCCCATTTGGATGGTGCACAACTGGTGGAGCCGCGCGCGGCGGACCGCCTGCTGTGCTGCCTGCCGGAGACGACCATCAAGGATGCGGCCAAGATGATGGTGGACAGGCAGGTGCCTTCGATGCTGGTCGTGGATGAGGAACGCCGGCCCATGGGCATCCTGACCCACAGCAATATCGTGCGGCGCGTGGTGGTGGGAGGACTTTCCGTGGAGCAGTCCGTGTCGACGGTCATGAACGTGCCGGTCATCACGGTGGCCCCTCGCAGCAGCGCCACGGCCGCCCTGCTGCTGATGCTGCGCGAGCGCATCGTGCAGGTCTGCGTGACCGAGGACGGAACCACGCGCACGAGGGCGATCGACGTGTGTTCGGAGAAGGACCTCCTGGCGCAGAGCGGACACCATCCGGCGGGCCTGCTGCGCGAGATCAGGCACGCCAAGACACCGGCCCGTTTCCGCAGCATCTGCGACGAGCTCGAGGGCATCGCGCGCAGCTACCTCGAGGCGGGCATCTCCGCCCTTTTCCTGGGGCAGATCTGCGCGGAGATCTATGACGAGCTGGTGCAGCGCCTGCTCGGCCTGGTGATCGCCGGGCTCGAGGGAGAGGGGCGCAAGGCCCCGGCGAATTCCTGGGCGTGGATGTCGGTGGGCAGCGACGGACGGCGCGAGCAGATCCTGCGCACGGACATGGACAACGCCATCGTGTATTCAGACAGTGGAGACGAGGCTGCCGACAGGCACGCGAAGGAGTGGTTGCTCGAGGTGGCGGAGCGGGTCGTCGCCCTGCTGGTCGACTGCGGTTTCTCCCGCTGCCAGGGCGGCGTGATGGCCTGCAACCCGCGCTGGTGCCGCAGCGACACCGAATGGCTCAAGGAGATCCGCAGCGTGAACGAGGGCTCCTCGGGAGACGCCCTGCTGCGGGCGCTGGTGATCTACGACCTGCGCTTCGTGGCGGGCGACAAGCAGCTCTGCGAGCGCCTGCGCGAGGTGGTCTTCGAGAGCGTGGCGGCCGACGAGCGGCTCCAGTACCAGCTGGCGAGCCAGGTGGTGGAGACCCCTCCCCCGCTGAATTTCTTCGGCAACCTGATCGTGGAGACGCAGGGCGACCGCGAGGGCGAGTTCGACATCAAGTCGAGGGGGCTCTCACCGTTGCGCGACGCCGCGCGACTGCTGGCGCTGAGGCACGGGCTCAAGACGCACTACTCCACGGGTGGGAGGCTCGACCAGCTCAAGGGCTGCGGCGTGCAGTACCGCGAGGTGGCGGCGCTGGCGCAGGAGGGCTACGAGTACCTGCTTCACCTGCGCACCCTCAACGGCCTCAAGCGCGGCGACACGGGGCGCTTCATCGACCCGTCGGCGCTGAGCAAGATGGAGCGCTCGCAACTGGCGAACGTCTTCGACGTGCAGCGCATGATCCAGAACCTCATCCGCGGCGAGTTCCGGATGATCATGAGGTGAGCATCATGTGGCCCTTCAAGAAAAAGGCGGTCGATCCGGTGGTGGAGGAGTATCTCGCAGGACGCAGTCGCTCCAAGCCGGGTTCGCGCACGCCGATCGACAACCTCAGGCTGGTGGTGCTCGACGCGGAGACCACGGGACTCGTGGTGGAGAGCGACAAGATCCTCTCGCTGGCTGCGGCCGAGGTGGAGGGCGGGCGCATGCACCTGGCGAAGATGCGCTCGTGGCTGGTCTACCAGAGCAAGGCCTGCGCCAATGATGCGGTGGCGGTGCATGGCATCACCCCTGCGGAGACGGCGCGCGGGGATCCCGAGCGGCAGGTGATCGGCGACGTGATGCGCCTGCTGAGCGGGGCGGTGCTCGTGGGGCACCACATCGGCTTCGATGCGGCGGTGCTGGACGTCGCCATGCGCAAGCATTTCAAGACGCGGCTTTACAACCCAATGATCGACACGGCCTTGCTCGCCATGGGCGAGCTGGAGGCCTTCAGGCGCACGGGCTATGCCAACCAGCGGCCGCCCGGCCTGGAGGAGCTGTGCGCGCACTGCGGCATCCCGATGATGGAGCGACACACCGCGGAGGGTGACGTCTTCACGACGACCGAGCTGTTCCTGGTCCTCTGCGCCCGCCGCAGGAAACGCCTGGGGCGGCCCCTTGAGTGGCGGGACATGCCCGCGCACAGGCACTGAGGTGTGGCCCTCTCAGGCCAGCTCGGCGTAGGCGGCGGCGAGGCGGCGCATGCCCTCGTCGATGCGCGGGATCTCGGTGTTGGTGAAGTTGAGGCGCATCGAGTTGAGGCCGCCGTTGTCGACGTAGAAGGCGGAGCCGGGGACGAAGGCGACCTGGTTGGCGGCGGCCTTGTCGAAGAGGGCGTGGGCGGAGGTGCCGACGGGGAGCGTGGCCCAGAGGAACATGCCGCCCTCGGGGAGGTTGCAGCGGGCGCCGGCGGGCATGTAGCGCTGGAAGGCGGCATGCATGGCGTTGATGCGCTCGCCGTACACGCTGCGCAGCTTGGTCAGGTGGGCGTCGAGGTCGCAGGTGCTCAGGTAGCGGTGGATGACGCGCTGGGCAAAGATGTCGGTGTGCAGGTCGGTGGCCTGCTTGGCGACGGTGATCTTGGCGAGGACCTCGCGCGGGGCGCAGATCCAGCCGACGCGCAGGCCGGGGGCGACGAGCTTGGAGAAGGAGCCGAGGAGCACGCCCGGGGCGCCGAACTGGCGCATGGGGGGCAGGTCGGTGCCGCGGTAGCGCAGCTCGCCGTAGGGGTCGTCCTCGATGACGAGCAGGCCGTGCTTGTCGGCGAGGGCGGCGGTCTTCTCGCGGGTGGCGCGGTCGAAGGTGGAGCCCGAGGGGTTCTGGAAGTTGGGGACGGTGTAGAGCATCTTGCCCGGGGCCTCCTCAAGGGCGGCCTGCAGGTCGAGCGTGTTGACGCCGTTCTCGCCGGACTCGATGCCGACGAACTTGGGCTCGTAGATGGAAAAGGCCTGGATGGCGCCGAGGTAGCCGGGGCGCTCGATCATGAGGCGGTCGCCGGGGTTGATGAAGACCTTGCCGAGGAGATCGAGGCCCTGCTGGGAGCCCGTGGTGATGACGATCTCATCGGGGTGCACGACCAGGCCGAAGCGCTTGAGGTAGCGGGCGGCGATCCATTCGCGCAGGGGCAGGAAGCCCTCGGTGGTGGAGTATTGCAGTGCGTTGCGGCCGTTCTGCTTGAGGACGTAGGCGGCGGCCTCGGCCATCTCCTCGACGGGGAACAGCTCAGGGCTGGGGAGGCCGCCCGCGAAGGAGATGACGGAGGGGTTCTCGGTGACCTTGAGGATCTCGCGGATGAAGGATTTCTTCACGCCGGACATGCGGTGCGAGAAGCGGGAATTCCAGTCGATGGTGGACATGTGATCGGGTCTTGGGCTTGGACCGGCGGTCTGGCCGGAGGGTGTAGTTTGAAAGTGGATACGCGAGGGGTTCAGCGGGAGGGGCCGGTGTGGTGGAGCAGGTCCGCCAGGCCGAGCTTGGGCACGTGGTGCACGTCGTCCGCGTCGTGCCAGTAGGCCACGGGGGCGCCGGGGGCCAGGGGTTCGATCACGATCTTCTCGCCGGCGCGGCCCAGGGCCACGGCAATGTCGATCTCGGTCTCGGGGCTGAGGCCCAGAACCCTGTGCAGGCCGGGACGGTCGATGCCGCCCATGATGCAGGAGGCGTAGCCTGCGGCTGCTGCGGCCAGCTTGATGGTCATCGCGGCGATGCCTGCGTCGTGCGCGGTCTGCGCGCCCACGCGGCGCAGGAACAGGATGTAGCCCGTGGCGCGTTCACCGGGTTGGGGACCCGCCCAGTCAAGGGCGGCGGCCCACTTGAAAAAGGGGAAGATGCGCTCCCGGTCGGCGGGGCTGCTCAGCACGAGGAAACGGAGGGCCTGCTGGTTGCGGCTGGAGGGGGCCAGGCGGGCGATGTCGACCAGCTGCAGCAGGAGTTCCGCCGGGATCGGATCGGCCTCGATGAAGCGACGGCAGCTGCGTGCGTCGCGGACCAGGGAGGCGATGTCGGAGGCGTTCATGACTGGAATGGCAGGAAAGGTAGAGCAGACCACTCAAGGGAGGGGATGCAAGTGTGTAAGGAGCTCAGGGCAAAAGTGCGGAATGGCGTGGGAGGCTGGCCCTGGAAGCGCACGCACGGGGTTTCCGAAGGATTTCCCGTGCTGGTCTTCAGGCGGCCGCCGTGGCAGCCGGAGGTTTGCAGGGCTGCAAGTATGGGTTGAGTGGGAGCTTATGGATTTTGTCGACAGGCTGATGCGCCTGTGTCCTTTGACAATTTACGGCACAAGCGGATACTGGGGAATGATTCCGATTCAGTCCGACACGCTTCTCGAGGCCCTCAACTGGCGTTATGCCACCAAGAAATTTGATCCTGCGAGGAAGATTCCCGCGGAGGTCTGGAATGCGCTGGAGCAATCGCTTGTGCTTTCTCCCTCCTCCTTCGGCCTGCAGCCTTGGAAGTTCCTGGTCGTGCAGAACCCCGAGCTTCGCAAGAAGCTGTCCGCAGTGAGCTGGGGGCAGACCCAGCCGATCGACTGTTCCCATTTCGTGGTGTTCCTTGGCCGGAAGGGGCTGGGGGTGGAGGACACGGATCGTTACCTGAACCGTTCCGTGGAGCTTCGTGGCGGCAGCGTGGAGTCCCTCAAGGGCTATCGCGACGTGATTGTCGCCAGCCTGGAGAAGGCTCGTGCGGGCGGGTACCTGGATGTGTGGCAGTCCCGTCAGGTCTACATTGCCTTGGGCGAGTTCATGACGGCGGCCGCGCTGCTGGGCGTGGACACCTGCCCCATGGAGGGCTTGGACGCCGGCAAGTACGATGAGATCCTGGGCATCGATACCGGCAAGTGGGGCACCCTGTGCGCCTGCCCTGCGGGCTACCGTGCCGCGGACGACAAATATGCGACCGCCAAGAAGGTGCGTTACGCGACCAGCGAGCTGGTGAGCTACCTCTGAGCAGGGGCCCCGAGCTTCATTCTCGAAAGGCAGGCCCTGTCCGGGGTCTGCCTTTCTTGCGCCGGGACCTGTGGCTGAGTTGCCTGGAAAGGGGGCCAGGCATCCTCCGTCCTCCCGGTTGTGGAGGGTTGGTCTGGCGGGCGGCTCAGGCCAGGACTTCCTGGCGTTGGGTCGCGGAGAGCTCCAGCCACTTGCCGGGGGGGAGGGCGAGTGTATCCAATTTCAAGTGACCGATGCGCACGCGCAGGAGGCGCAGAGTGGGGTGGCCGACGGCGGCGGTCATGCGGCGGACCTGGCGGTTCTTGCCCTCGATGAGGCAGAGTGAGAGCCAGCAGTCGGGGATGCTCTTGCGCACGCGGATCGGGGGGACTCGCTCGTGGACGGTGGGTTGCGGCGTGAGCAGCGATGCCTCGCAGGGGAGCGTGCGGTAATCCCCGATCAGCACGCCGGTGCGGAGTTTTTGCAGGGCGGCGTTGTCGGGGATCCTTTCGACCTGCACCCAGTATTCGCGGGAGTGGGCGTTACGCGGATTGAGGAGGCGGTCCACCAGTGTTCGCTCGTCACTGAGCAGGAGCAGGCCCTCGGAATCGGCATCGAGGCGGCCGATGGGGTACACGCCCTTGGGCAAGCCGCAGTCCGCGAGGGTGCGCCAGGCGGAACCCGGTTCGGGGGTGAACTGGGAGAGGACGCCGTAGGGTTTGTGGAGGGCGAGGAGCATCGGGGAATCTGCCTGGGTGACGCTTGGATCCTTGCGTGGGGAGGTCAAGGGGAGGGGGAGGAAAAGAGGCGGCGGGCGGCAAAGGGGCTTGCATGGGGAGGGGCGGTGCTTAGCTCATGATTTGATGAGCGAGCCAGATGCAACACCCGGGCAGGACGGCGAGGAGGGCGAAGCCCTGCTGCAACGCACGATCGAACATCGTGCACGCATGGCCGAACGCCGGGAGAGCCTGCGGGCGGAGCTGGCGCAGTTGCTCCAGGGACGCAGCCGTTTTGTGTGGGAGGTAGGTTGCGGGCACGGTCACTTCCTGACCGGTTTCGCCGACGCCCATCCCGAGGCGTTCTGCATCGGCGTGGACATCATCGAGGACCGCATCCTGCGCGGCGAACGCAAGCGCCGGCGCGCCGAGCTGGACAACCTGCATTTCATGCGTGCGGAGGCGACGATGTTCCTGGAGCAGGTGCCCGAGGGGGTGCTGTTCGAGTCGGTGTTCATCCTCTTTCCCGATCCCTGGCCGAAGAAGCGCCACCACAAGAACCGGATCATGCAGGCGGGTTTCCTGTCCGACGTGGCGAAGCGTTGTGCGCCCGGGGCGGCGTTGCATTTCAGGACGGATTACGCCCCGTATTTCGAGGCGGCGACGGAGGTGGTGCGCGCGCATCCCGATTGGAGGCTGAGCCCCGAGACTCCGTGGCCCTTTGAGCTGGAGACGGTGTTCCAAAGTCGTGCCGAGGCGTATCAGTCGATGATTGCGGTGCGGCGCTGAGGGCCGTTTATAAGGGCATGGACGTCAAAGATCCCATTGCACTGTTTCAGGACTGGTTCGCCGAGGCCAAGGCCAAGGAGAAGGACGATGCGACGGCGATGGCCCTGGGCACGAGCGATGCGAGCGGCCGTCCCGCGGTGCGCATGGTGCTGCTCAAGGGCGTGGATGAGCGCGGCTTTGTCTTTTACACGAACCTGGACAGCCCCAAGGCGAACCAGCTCAGGGAGCGCCCCCAGGCGGCGCTGTGTTTCCATTGGGCCCTGCTCGAGAAGCAGGTGCGCGTGGAGGGGCGGGTGGAGTCGGTGAGCGCCGAGGAGGCGGATGCCTATTTCGCCTCGCGCCCGCGGCTCAGCCAGCTTGGTGCCTGGGCCTCGCAACAGTCGCAGCCGATTGCGGGGCGCTGGGTGCTGGAGCAGGCGGTGGCGGCGGTGGCGCTGCGTTTCCCCTTTGGAGCGGTCCCGCGTCCTGACAACTGGTCGGGCTACCGGGTGATCCCCGAGGTGGTGGAGTTCTGGCACCAGCGGCCCTTCCGACACCACGACCGGCAGCGTTTTCGCCTCGAGGGCGGCGAGTGGAAGCACGAGTGGCTTTTCCCCTGATGAATCCCACCTACAACCAGCTTGCGGCGGCGCACATCGAGAAGATGCGCGCCTTCTTCGACGTGCAGCCTGAGCCCACGGCGGCGGCGCGCGGCTACCGCAGGATGCTGGCGCACCATTTCAACCTGATGATCCCCGAGGGGGCGTCGGTGCTGGAGATCGGCTGCGGGGGCGGCGAGCTGCTGGAGCTCCTGCGGGGCGTGCGGAAGACCGGGGTGGATGTATCCTAAGTTCAGATACAGCGGGCGAGGGCGCGCTTTGCGGACCAGGCCGGCGCGGAGTTCCATGTGCAGGCGGGCGAGCTGCTGGCGCTGGAGGGACACTTCGACGTGATCGTGATCTCGGACACGCTGAACCTTGCCGCCGACGTGCAGGGGCTGCTGCAGCGCCTGCACCGGGTGAGCGGGCCCGACACGCGGCTGCTGATCAATTTTCACTCGAACCTGTGGCGCCCCCTGCTGGGGCTGGGCAGGCTGCTGGGGGTCGCGCACCGCGCACCCGAGAGCAGCTGGCTGGCGAGCGGGGACGTGGAGAACATGCTCGCGCTGGCGGACTGGGAGCTGGTGCGGCATGAGAACCGCCTTCCGGTGCCGTTGCGGCTTTTCGGGCTGGGCTCCGTGCTCAGCCGCTGGCTGGCGCCCCTGTGCCCCTGGGCCTGCCTCACGGATTTCATGGTGGCGCGGCCGAGACGGGGGCAGCGGCGCGAGCTGAGCGTGTCGGTGGTGATCCCGGCGCGCAACGAGGCGGGCAACATCGAGGCGGCGGTGCAGCGCACGCCGCAGATGGGGCTTTGGACCGAGCTGATCTTCATCGAGGGGCATTCCAGGGACAACACCTGGGCGGAGATCCAGCGCGTGAAGGCGGCGCATCCGGAGCTGCGCATCACGGTGCTGCAGCAGACGGGCAAGGGCAAGGGCAACGCGGTGCGCGAGGCCTTCGCCGTGGCGCAGGGCGAGCTGCTCATGATCCTGGACGCCGACCTCACGATGCCGCCGGAGGAGCTTCCGAAGTTCTACGAGGTGGTGGCCTCGGGACGCGCGGAGTTCGCCAATGGCGTGCGGTTGGTGTACCCGATGGACGAGAAGGCGATGCAGTTCCTGAACCTGTGCGCCAACAAGACCTTTGGCATCCTGTTCACCTGGATGCTCGGGCAGTCGCTGAAGGACACTCTGTGCGGGACCAAGGTGCTCACGCGGGCTCACTACGAGCAGATCGCGGCGAACCGCGCGTACTTCGGGGACTTCGATCCCTTCGGGGACTTCGACCTTCTGTTCGGGGCGGGGAAGCTGAACCTGAGGATCGCGGATGTGCCCATCCGCTACAAGGAGCGCACCTATGGTACGACGAACATCCAGCGTTGGAGCCATGGCTGGCTGTTGCTGCGCATGGTGCTGTTTGCGGCGCGGAAGCTGAAGTTCGTCTGAGGACAAGGGCCGCGGCGAGGAGTCCTCCTGCACGCTCTGGAGGCCGCAAGGCATTCCTGGAGCCGCCCTCCGGTGCGCCCTCCGGCGCACCCAGAGTCGGGCTCCATCGGAGCGGCCAACAGAGCGTTCCGGAGAACTCCTCGCCGCTTCTTTAGCGTCCTACGAGATGGTGGAGCGCGGTCGCAGGGCACGTCAGTGCCAGCGTTGGAGTTCGAGGAGGGGGGCGTTGTCGGCGGTGAGGCGGCGGAAGCTGAGGAGGCGGGAGAGGAGGGGGCGCAGCAGGCGGGAAAGGAGGCCGGAGGAGGGGAGGGAGATCAGGGGCTCCAGGAGCAGGCGGGTGGGGCGGTCGGGGAGCGTGGCGGGGGCGACCACGACGAGGCTGTGTCGGCCGGGGGGGAGCGCGGGCCATTCGACGGTGTGTAGTCCGTTCACGGATACACGGAGGCCGATCTGCGCGGCGGGGAGGAGGAGGGCAAGCAGGCCGCGGTGCACGGTGCAGCGCACGAGCAGGTCGGCGCCCGGCGTGCCGGGTGTGAGAAGAATTTCCGCCTGGTGCGGGATGTAGGGGCAGGAGGAGAGGAGCCTGCGTCGGAAGCCGGCGTGGGAGAGGGCGGCGGCGCCGGGGACCGGGTCCCGGGCCGTCTGTGGGGGGGCTTCGTGGCCGGGGGCGGGTGACGGCCCCGCCTGGGGCTGGTCGAGGAGGCGGCGCCAGCGGCTCTCCTCGCGCCACAGGGCGCTGCGGGCGAGGAGCAGGGCCTTCTCGCGGGTGGGGGCGGGGTCGCGCACCAGGCGGCCCGGGGGAGTGGCGGTCTGCGCTTGGCCGGGCGCTTGCGCGGTGGCGGTGGCCACGGCCTCCTGCGGGTCGCCTATCGGGGGCTCCAGCTGGGGGCCGGGACCCGCGTCAGCGAGCCAGGTGTCGGCGATGAGCTCCGCGAGCGTGTCATGCCACGTTGAATACAGGAGGCGGCTGTTGCGCTCGTCGCGCTCGGAGACGACCCCTCGGGAGGCGCTGACGTGGTGCACGATTCGGCTGCCGGTGGCTACGACGGGGAAGAGGCCGCGGGCGCGGAGCCTGAGGCAGAGATCGATGTCCTCGCCGCCGTTGCGGTAACGCTCGTCGAAGCCTCCAACGGAGAGGAAGTCCGCGCGGCGCACGAGGCAGCAGGCTCCGGTCACGGCGAAGGGGAAGAGCAGTGCCGGGAGCGGGGAGGGGAGGCTGCGCAGGTGGCCGATCTTTCCGATGCGGGTGATGATCACACCGGCATGGTCGAGGACGCCGTCGAGGGCACGTTCCTGGAGGTTGCCCACGATGCCCGGGCGGAGTCCCTGGGGTGGGCCGAGCTGCTTGCTGTCGCAGGGGCCGTTGCACTCACTGGATCCGTTGCCCCCACCTGCCTCGCGGTCCTGGGAGGCTGCAGAGGCCGAAACGGCGGCGGGAGCTTCCAGGGCGGCGAGCATGGGCTCGAGCCAGCCGGGACGCAGGAGCAGGTCGTTGTTGAGCAGGGCAAGCAGGGGGGCACTGGCTAGGGCTGCGGCGCGGATGTTGGAGGCGGCGTAGCCCAGGTTGCACTCGTTCAGCAGGGGGCGCA
>JAHFTI010000038.1 GCA_023265535.1 Opitutaceae bacterium | reverse complement strand
CCTGTTTCCATCAATGAATTGATCCGGGTGGTGGAGGCACCTTGCACGCCTCGCGCACCACCCGGATCAATTCATTGATGGAAACAGGCTTGAGCAGGTAGCGGAAGAGGGACGCCTCATTCACGCTGCGCAGGAGCATCTCGGGCTTCATGTAGCCGGTGACCAGGATGCGCTGCATCGCCGGATACTCCTCCCGTGCGCGCACCAGCAGGCTCATGCCATTGCCACCAGGCATGAGGTGATCGGCCACCAACACCTTGAAGGACTTCTTGTGAAGGATAAACTCGGCTTCCCTGACGGAGGTGGCCGTGGTCACCTCAAGATAAGGGGAAAGCGCTGCCGTGTAGACATCGAGAAGCGCCTTCTCGTCGTCCACAAGGAGGATGGGATCCTTCTTTTCTTCACTTCCAGCGATGGGGTCCACGGACATAGTCATGATTGAAAGGCGGGTGTCTTGAAAGAGATAAATCAGGAACGCCGCTCAGGCCTTGGGCGTCGTGTCAGTGCAGAAGCCATAGAGCCCGTCATCGCGTCCCTTGCCGGGCCAGTTCACCTGGTCGACACCGAACTTCAACATCGCACGGATGATGAGGTGGTTGAAGATGCTCTCAAAGGCAAAGATGGAATGGAGGCTGTGGGCGTTCACCTTGACCACGTAAAAGGGCAGCTTGGCGCCCTTGGCCATTGCGGCACTGCGCTGGACCAGCTCATTTTCGGAAGGCAACTCGCCCTGCAGGACCACGATGGGGCGAGGCTGGGCGTTGGCCTGCTGGAAGGGGCCGTGAGCAAACTGAAGGAAGTCCCACACCTGCGGGCATTGCCAGAAAAGGCCCTCCATGAACTTGTAGGCGAGATTCTGGGCAAATTCGGAAATCGGAGCCGCACAGACCATGTTGAAGCCATTGCGGAAGAGCTCGGGGGAGTTGAGCACCGCAGCCTCGAGTTCGGTGGGCACGGGATGATCCAGCAGGGGGAGAATCTGGCCGGGGCGGGGCGGCGCAAAGCTGCACTGAGAGAGCTGCGAAACAAACTGCTGGCACACCAGGTAGCCACACATGGGCCCCACAAAACGAATCAGCGTCGTATACTCGTCCGCGAGGGGGAAGTACACGATGTCGCCTCCCGCCTCCACGACATCGGAAATGAGATCGGCGCGCTCGGGCTTTCCGGCGGCACGGGCCGCCACCGGCGACGTGGAAGTGAAAAGGATGGTGTGCGCGAACTCCGCGTAGGTGCGCAATGCGATCTGTGCGTTCGGGGACAGTCCCTGCGAGAACACCACCAAGGTGCGACGGCGCATCAGCTCCCGGGAGGTGTTGAGGAAGCCGGAGAGCGGGATGTAGGTCGCAGTCCTATCCGTATACAGATTAATCAGATGCGAAAAATAGCGGGCATGGGCTTCCGAGCTTCCGGTGCCGGTGACAATAAACTGCTCTGCCGCGAGGGTGCCGGGGCGAAGCTGTGGCAGGCCGCGCACGATCATGCCCGCCAGTTCGCCCGGAATCTGCTCAAGGCGATGCGCAAGTAACTCATGTCCATTGGAATCGTGTGACATGTGGGGTGAAATTTGGAGGCTGTCGCGCTGGTGGGGTATGCAGGGCCGGCCCAATCACTGGCAGGTGACTGGGCGGAAATGAATACCTTGTTGAGGCATCGGCACAATTTTCTTTCTGCGTAGTATCTTCTTATGAATGCAGACCTGCGGCGCGGCGGCGCCCCGAAAAGCGACTTGGCGGCCCATTTCGCCTTTGCAAAGGGCGGCATCCGAGGGCTCATTTTGCAGGTCCCCCCATGCTCCAGTCCCTCAGCATCCGCAATCTTGCCCTCCTGGAAGAGCTTTCGCTCGAATTCGAAGCCGGCTTCACCGTGGTCACCGGTGAAACCGGTGCTGGCAAAAGCATCCTGCTCGGGGCCCTGAGCCTGCTCGCCGGCCAGCGCGCCGACAAGACCATCATCCGGCAGGGCGCAGCCTCCTGCGAAGTGGAGGCCTCCCTCTACTTTGAGAATCCTGCCAAGATCAACGCCTGCCTGGAGGCCCTGGAACTGCCGCCCTGCGAGGAGGGCATCCTCCTTATCAAGCGCAGCCTGCCGCGCGAGAAGCCCCAGCGCATCACGGTCAACGGCAGTCTGGCCACCCTTTCTGCGCTGCAGGGCCTGGGAGAGCAATGGATCGACTTCCACGGCCCCAGCGAGCCGCGCCGCCTGCTGAAGGACTCCTGCCAGCTCGAACTGCTGGACCTGTTCGCCCAGGACGCCACCGAACTGGGGTCCTACCAGGGCCAGTACAAGGCCTGGTGCGAGCTGCGCGCCGAGCGCGACCGCGTGGCCAACGAGTCCAGGCTGGCCCCCGACCAGGTTTCGTACATCGAAAGCCAGCTGGCGCGCCTCGACGCGCTGGAACTCACCGAGGAGGCCATCGGCACCCTCGAGCGCGACTTTGCGCGCGCCTCCCAGGCCCAGGAGATCATCGAGCTGTCGTCCGCCGTGAGCGGCGGCCTCACCGGCGAGGACAGCCTGGCCTCCCGCCTTTCCGCCCTCCTGCGCGAAGCGCGCCAGCTCGAGGGTCTCGACGCCAGCAGCAAACCCCTGGCGGACCGACTGGGCTCGGCCGTCATCGAACTCGCCGACCTGGGGAACGAATACGCCGCGCTCGCCGCCGAATGCCAATTTGATCCCGAGCAGGCTGCGGAATTGCAGGAGAAGATGAATGCCTGGCTCGAGGCCAAGCGCCGCTTCGGTGGCGACCTGGAGGCAGTGGCCAAGGCCCGCGAGGAGATGCGCCAGCGCCTGGAGATCCAGGGTGACATCGAGGGCACGCTTGCGCGCCTGGACCAGGGCATCGCAAAGGCCGAGGCCTCCATGCGCAAGGCCGCCACCGTGCTGCGCGAGCGCCGCGAGCAGGCCGCGCGCGAACTGGCCAAGGTGGCCGCCAAGGCCATTGCCCAGCTCGGCTTCAAGAAGGCGGAATTCCTGATCCGCCTCGAGACGCTGCCCGCGTATTCAAATTCCGGAGACTGCCGCTGCGAGTTTGTCTTCTCCCCCAACGTGGGCGAGGCGCCCCTGCCCCTGAGCCGCATCGCCTCGAGCGGCGAGCTGGCGCGCGTGATGCTCGCCCTGAAGACCGTGCTCGCTGACCTGGACGGCGTGCCGGTGCTCGTCTTCGACGAGGTCGACGCCAACGTCGGCGGCGAGATCGGCCGCGTGGTGGGAGAAAAGATGGCGCAGATAGCGGGTGGCCACCAGGTCTTCTGCGTCACGCACCTGCCGCAGGTGGCGGCCCTGGGCATCAGCCACTTTCTCGTCGAGAAAGACCAGAGCAGCGAACGCACGCGCGTGCGGATCTCGGCCCTCCATGGGAAGCGCCAGGCCCGCGTCTCGGAGATCGCGCGCATGCTCGGCGACCGCACCGGCAAGAGCGCCTTGGCGCACGCCGAGGAACTGCTGGCCTGACACGGCGTCACAAAAAAGCGGCGCCCGGTGAGGAGCGCCGCAGAAGTAAGGGGGTCGGTTCAGGTCGGCGCAGGCCTCCGCAGGCCTCCGCAGGCCGTCCGGGCCGACTCAGGCGAAGAAGGGATTATGCTCCCGCTCGGCCGCAAGCGAGGTGAGCGGGCCGTGGCCGGGGGCGATCACGGTGTCCTTCGGTAGGGCGAACACACGATTGTAGATCGTGCGGCGCTGCAGTTCATAGTGCTCGACCGTGCCACCCATGGA
The DNA here is from genome assembly GCA_023265535.1 of Opitutaceae bacterium. GTDB lineage: Bacteria > Verrucomicrobiota > Verrucomicrobiia > Opitutales > Opitutaceae > MWDT01. The sequence goes on along the minus strand of JAHFTI010000038.1, from coordinate 10,665 downwards.
GCCGGCGAAGACGGCATCGCCGACAATGGCCAGCGGCAGGCCCAGACCGCTGACAAAGAAGCTCGTCAGGCCCGGCGAGTGGCCTCCGATGTGGAGGGCCTTGATCGAGATCTCCGCAAGATGGAAGTAGGCGTTGTCCTTAAAACTGCGGATCTCGGGAAACTCGAAGACCTCCGCCTCGTGCTTCCAGACCTCGGCCTTGGTCGCCGCCGCGAGGGCGGGCAGGCCGGTCACATGGTCCTCATGCGTGTGGGTGAGGAAAACCATCTGCACGCGCAGCCCCTCGCTCTTGGCGAAGTCCACCATGTCGGTGGAATCCACGCCGGTGTCGAAGGCGGCGGCCAGCTTGCTGCGGGTGTCCCAGATCAGGTAGCTGTTGACCGAGGTCTCGCCGAAGGGGTTGTTGAACATGGCGAAGCCGCGCGCGAGGATCGGCAGCTTCGGGTACCAGCTCTTGGTGGCCAGGGCCTCCAGTGCGTCGGGGTTAAGGCGCAGGTGCCGGGCCACACGACGGATGACGGGAACCATGGGGGTGCCGGCCTTCACGGCGAGCAGGTCCTCCATGCTCACGGCGGAGACTGAAGCCAGGCGCTCATCAGTGAGTTTGCGCCCGCGTTGGGCCTTGTTGATGACGTCGGCAAAGGTGTCCTCGAGTGGAATAAGCGGCATGACTGGACAGTGATGCCGCTTGGGCGGCCGGGCGCAAGCGGTGACTTTACGGCCCGGCCAAAAAGACGCAGTCCCTGCCCTCCCCTGCCCTGCCCTGCGTGCTCAGGGACTGAGCGCCTCGCGCACGATGCCCGGGGTGAGCAATTCCGGCAGGATGCGAGGCTCGTTCACGCCGGGCAGGTAGACCAGGTTGAAGGGCACGGCACTGCGGTTCCAGCGGGCGAGCTCCGCGGTGATGAGCGGATCGCTGTTGGTCCAGTCCGCCTTCAGGAGGGCGACCTTGCGCGACTGGAACAAGGCACGCGTCTCGGCGGAGCCGAAGACCACTTTCTTGTTGGTCTGGCAGGTGGCGCACCAGCGTGCCGTGAAATCGACATAGACGACGCGGCCTTCCTTGCGGAGCTCCTCGAGGCGTTTTGCGCTCCAGGGTTCCCACTGCAACTCCTTCGGGGTGGAGGCGCCGGGCCAGGCGATCCAGAGGCCGAGCAGGACGACGAGCGGCACACGCAGCTTCGCGAACCAGCCGGCCTTGCGCGAGGCCTGCACATGGCGGCCATAATCCCAGAGGGCAAAGGCCACCAGGACCAGCCCCAGCAGCAGGTTCAGGAGCTGGGCGTCCTCAAGCTGCCCGGCCAGCACCCAGACCAGGTAGGCGACGGTGCCATAGAGGGGGAAGGCCATTGCCTGCTTGAAACTCTCCATCCACGCACCCGGGCGCGGCAGGAGACGTATCAGGGAAGGGAATACAGAGAGCGTCAGGTAGGGAAGGCTGAGCCCCACGGCAATCGTGCTGAAGATCAGGAAGGACTCCGCCGGGGACAAGGCCAGGGCCGCGCCCAGGGCGGGGGCCAGGAAGGGGGCGCTGCAGGGCGTGGCGACCAGGGTGGCGAGCACACCCGTGAAAAAGCTGCCGGCGTAACCCTGTTTCATCTGGAGGTCGGAGCCTACGCTCGTGGCGGACAGGCCGAACTCGAAGAGGCCACTCATGTTGAGGGCGAAGACGAGCATCACCACGGCGAGGGCGGCGACAAAGAGCGGCGACTGCAGCTGGAAACCCCAGCCGAGCTTGGCACCGCCGGAGCGCAGCAGCAGAAGCCCCAGGGCGAGCACCCAGAAGGAGATCAGGACACCGGCGCTGAAGACCAGCCCATGGAGCACGACCTTGCGGCGCTCGGCGCCGGCCTGTTGGACAAAGCCGAGGATCTTGATGCCCAGGACGGGAAACACGCAGGGCATGAGGTTGAGGATGAGGCCACCCACGAGGGCCATCCCGAGCGTGGCCCACAGGCTGCCGGCGGCGGCGGCGTTGACGGGCGCGGCGGCGGGCGGCTCGGCAACAATCGGCAGATGCACGAGCACGCCCTTGGCGGCGATCGGTGCGGGCCAGCCCGCCTCCGCACGCAGGACGCCCGTGAGGCGCGTGAGGGCGGCCGGATCGGTGCCGGGAGTCACGCTGAGGCGAAGTCGGCGTCCACCCGAGGCCACGGCCTCCTCGGGCTGGGGTTTCTCATAGTCGACCGTCTCATCGGCAGGGAAGAAATGCAGGCCCCCCAGGCTCCCGGGGGCGGCGGCCCCCTGGCCGGGGGTCACGTCGAGCAGCAGGGTCGCCCCCTGGCGGTAGGCGAAAAGTGGATACACCGCCTGGGCCTTCGGCACCGAGGCGCGCGCTGCGGCGATGCGCGGTGACCAGACCGCGTCCTGCACGGCCTGCGCCGCCACGGGCAGCTCGAGCGTGAGCACGGCTGAACCGGGGACACAGGCCTCCTTGCACATGAGCCAGCGGACCGAGGCCTGCAGGCTGAGCCGGGTGCCGGGCTTCAGGTCTGCCGGCACGGTCAGCTCCAGCGGAAGGAGCTGGTCCCCCTCGTAGCCATGCCCCGAGACGGCCCCCTCGGAATCCCTGAGCACGATGGGAACCGGCCATTCCAGGTCACCCGCGCTCACGCCGGATGGAAGGGTCCATTGCACCTGGGTCGGCATTCCCGTGCCCGGGTTCTGCCAGTAGCTGTGCCAGTGGTCCTCGTGCTCGAGGCGCAGGGCCACATGAAGACGGGAGCCCGGTGCGACACTGGACTGCGAACTGACCAGGGACGCCCTGACTTGGGCCAAAAGGGATCCGGTCAGCGTGAAGGCAAGGAGGCAGAGCAGGACAAGGGCGCGCATGTTCAATATATGCCCAAGATGACTGATTTCCCCCAAAACAAAAGCTCCCAAAGCAAAAGGGCGGGCCGAAGCCCGCCCTTGCTACAGTCCCAATGAATCAAGCGTTTGCTAGCTTGAAAAGAAGTCGTCGGCCTTGGAGGAGGTGGGATTCTGCCTTTGCACGCCCACCACCTTGCCCTCGTTCGAGACCGGAGGCTCGCCCCGGGCGGCCTTGGCCTTGGCTGGGGCCACGGAGGCTTGCCTGTCCTCGCCCCCCGGTTTCCTCGCAGGGGCCGGCCTTGAGGAGGAATGGTGCTCACCGGCGTGTTCGACCGCGGAGGCAGCGTGGGAGGCGCCGTAGATCACACGCGCCAGATCCTCGAGGCAATGATGCAACTCGCGCGATTGCCCGGCCAGTTCCTGCACGGCGGCGGCGGACTCCTCGGCGGTGGCGGCATTGGACTGCGTCAGCTTGTCGAGTTGCACGACGGCCGTGTTAACCTGCGAGACACCGGAACTCTGCTCCTGCGAGGCCTGGGCAATTTCCACGATCAGGTTGCCCACGTCGCCCACCTGCTTGTTGATTTGCTGCAGGCTGGTCGACACCTTGTCGCTCATGCGCGCACCGCGCTCGCTCTTCCCAATCGAATCCTCGATGAGCTGTGCGGTCTCGCGGGCGGCCTGCGCACTGCGCTGGGCCAGGTTTCGAACCTCCTCGGCGACCACGGCAAACCCGGCCCCGGCCTCTCCGGCACGGGCGGCCTCGACGGCGGCGTTGAGGGCGAGAATATTGGTCTGGAAGGCGATCTCGTCGATGGCCTTCACGATCTTGGCAATGTTGTCACTGGCGGCCTTGATCTCGGCCATCGCGGCAGTCATCGCCTTGACGTCCTCGAGTCCCTGGGCGGCCGCGCCCTGGGCTGACACCATGCGGTCCCTGGCGAGCTGGGAGTTCTCCGCGTTGCGGCGTGCCATGCCCGAAATTTCCTCCAGGGTGGCGCTGGTTTCCTCGAGCGAGGCGGCCTGCGTGGACGCCCCCTCTGCGAGGGTGTGGCTTGAGGAGCGGATGGTTCCTGTCGCGTCATCCAGCTTTGCCGCGCTGTCGCGCAGGTTGGCCACGACGCCATCCACATGGCCGACGATACCCTTCTGAATGATCAGGAACACCAGGACGCAGCTCACCACAATGATGAGCACACCCACCCAGAGCGCCACCTGCCGTTGCGTGTGGGTCTCCTCGGCCATCTGGCTCAAGGCATTGTCCAGTGAAAGCTGGCGATGCTGCGACATGCCCTCGAGGGCCTTGCGCAGGCCGCTCGTCTCCTTGTTGAGGCTCTCGGCCAGCTGGCGCATGAGTTCCTTGGCGTTGTCACCTGAGGTGTTCGAGGCGGCCTTGAAAAGCCCGTCCTGCTGCACCACCAATTTTGAAAGCCGTTCCGCCACGCCCTTGTCCTCGTCGCGCTGAATGCCGACCTTCTCAGCCTCCGCCTGCAACTGCTTGTCGAGGGGGATGAGCTTGAGCAGGCGCTTGCCTGCCTCTTGGACCTGGTCCCCGTCGCCCACGAGCAGTGCGTCGTCGAAGGCCTTCGTGGCCGAATCAAAGGAGAAAACCATGCCCTCACTGCTCTTTGAGAGTGGCACCATGATGTCCTTGATCTGGGCAAAACGCGCCTCCGACTTGGCCCCCTTGAAATATCCCGACGCGATGGTCCCCATGTAGCCAATCACCAGAAGACTCATGCCCAGCAGCAGTTTGCTGCGTATACCAAAGTTATTAAAGCTCATGGTGTTATAGTTTGGCGAATGCCCAGACGCCAAGAGCCCTGTGGAGTGGGACACAGGGGATAGTCCCGCTAGGGAAGGCCTGACGAGGTACGCGCACTCCTACCTATCGGACTCAGGCGCGGTGCCTTGAGCAAGACGGGAGGATTAGGCTGAATCCCTGACGAACCGGGGAACGGTTCAGTGGGCAATTCCGCTCACACTGATGAGCTGCAGGGCGGCACTGAGGGCAGGCAGACGCCCGTTCGCCACCTGATGTTCGATGGCCTCCAAGCGGTTGCGCACTTCCGGGGAGGAATAAAAACGGGTCCTCAGGCTCTCCATGATGAGGGCATGCATCCAGTCCACCGCCTGTTCGCGACGCCTCGACTCCAGCGCGCCATTCGCGATGCAATGGGTGAAATAGGCTTCCACCATGTTCCAGACCTGGGGAACACCCTCCCCTGTCAGGGCCGAGGCAAGCAGGGCGGGCGGCGTCCAGCCCGGCACGTTATGCTGCAGGTAGTGGATCACGCGTTTCATCTCCGCCTGGGCGGCGGCACAGCGCGGCTTGTTCTCACCGTCAGCCTTGTTGATGACGATGGCATCCGCCAACTCGATGACCCCCTTCTTGATGCCCTGCATCTCGTCCCCCGCACCGGCAATCATGAGCACCAGGAACAAGTCCACCATGGAGCTGACCGTGACCTCGTTTTGTCCGACCCCCACGGTCTCGACGATCACCACATCATACCCCGCCGCCTCGCAGATGAGGATGGCCTCGCGCGTCTTGCGCGCCACGCCGCCGAGCGAACCGCCCGAGGGGGAAGGACGAATGAACGCATCCCGGCGCGTGCACAGCTTCTCCATGCGCACCTTGTCACCCAGGATGGAACCGCCGTTGATGGAACTGCTTGGGTCAATCGCAAGCACGGCAACACGATGCCCGCTGTCGGTCAGGTGGCAGCCAAAGGCCTCGATGAAGGTGCTCTTGCCGGCGCCCGGGATGCCGGTGATGCCGATGCGTTTCGACTTGCCGCTATGTGGCAGGAGTGCGGCCAGCACCTCCTGCGCAAGTTGCTGGTGAGCCGTGGCGTTGCTTTCGATGAGTGTGATGGCCCGGCCCAGGATGGTCGGATCGCGCCCCAGGACCCCCTTGACGTAATCGTCCGCGGTGAGACGCGTGCGCCGGATGATCTTGGAGCCCGGTGCGGCGATGGTTTGCGCCTCGCCCCTGGGGGTGCCCTGAACGACCCGTGTGGCAAAACCCGTGCCCGCGCCCTCAGGCACCCAGTCGGGGCGCGACGGGGCGGAATGGTGTTCCGGTGAGTGCGGGCTGGCGTTCATGCCGGGATGATGGGAGGCCGACGCCTCGTTTGGCAAGGGGACGATGGGCCACCCGCCAAAGCCTCGCCCAAGTAAAAGGCGGCACGTGAAGGGCGTGAACGGTGCTAATCAGTTCGATCGAGTCCCTTGCTAAAATTTCGAGAAAGGCCTGCAGAAGTGTACACTATGCGCCGACTTATCGAGCAAGCCACCCCCAGAACAGGGCTCCGCCTTGCCGGGCCCGCCCATTTCACAATGAAGATCCTCATCTGCGACGACGACCGCGATTTCCGCGCCATGCTCTATTTTCACCTCCACCGGCAGGGACATGAGGTCATGGCCGTCGCTGATGCCATCAACACGGTGGCCCTCCTAGGAGACCCCGAACACCGCATCGACCTGGTGATCCTCGACCTGACGATGCCGCGCCTCTCCGGTGTCGACCTGATGCAAAGCTTCGCCACGTGGTCCTCCTGCAAGACCAACTTCATCGTCGTCTCTGGCGACATCGACCTCACGGACCGTTTCGATAAGCAGCCCCACCTCGTCGGCTGCCTGGCCAAGCCCTTCTCGCTGCCCGAGCTCGATGCCATGATCGAGCGGGTTCCCCGTTGAACGCCCTTCCGATGGTCGCCTTCAATGCTTGACAGTTTTAGTTAGAACTCTAACTTTCGCGGAATCACGCCGATGATTCCCGAAAATTCCCGCCGCAATTACCCGCTGCTCCTGGCCAGCCAGTTCCTGGGGGCCTTTGGAGACAACTTCCTGCTGGCAGCGATCCTGAGCCCGCTCACCTACCTGCTGCGCGAGGGGACGATCAACGAGCAATTCGTGAGTTCGCAGAATGCGCACTTCAGCGAGGTGTTCTTCGTGCCCTTCCTGCTGCTGGCCCCGCTCGCCGGCTACCTGAACGACCGTTACCCGAAGACCACGTGGCTGGCGGGCGGAAACCTGCTCAAGCTCCTGGGCACCCTGCTGGGCCTTGTGGGCATCATCATCCACAAAAACGACTATTCCGGCGGCGTGGCCTGGCAGCTGACCGGCTACGCAATCGTGGGCATCGGCGCCTGCATGTATTCACCGGCCAAATACGGCATCCTTCCGGAGGTCGTGTCCTCGGACCGCCTGGTGAAGGCCAATGGCACGGTCGAGATGCTGACACTGGTGGCGATCCTGGGCGGCCTGGCCGGCGGCGCCGTGCTGTATGACAACGTGCGCTCGATGATCCCCTGCTACCTCGTGTCCGTGATGCTCTACCTGCTGGCGCTGGCCTTCAACCTCTTCATGCGCCGCACACCGCACAATGAAGGGTGCCTCCTCGGCGACAGCTTCATGGCGTTCTTTCGCTCCCTGGGCACGCTCGTCTCGCACAGGCGCCTGGGCCGCATCCTTCTCGGCTGCGCCGTGTTCTGGTTTGCCGGCGCCGCCCTGCGCAACAACCTCCAGGGCTGGGGCCTCGAGCTCTTCCGCGCCGTCGGGATCCAGGAGATAACAAACGAGAAACTCGCCCTCCTCAAGGCCCTGCTTGTCGTGGGCATCGTCTCTGGCAGCATGCTCGCCGGCCAGCTGCACAGGATCGGCGACCTCTCGTGGACACGGCGCTACGGCGTGCTCATGGCGCTCAGCATCCTCGGACTGGGCCTGTGCCAGACCAGCCTGGGCCTCTGGGGCGCCGGGGCCCTGCTTCTCGTGACCGGCATCTTCGCGGGCCTCCTCATCGTGCCGCTCAACGCAGCCCTCCAGTCCGAATGCGACCAGGGCAGCCTGGGAAAGACCGTGGCGGTCCAGAACTTCTGCGACTACGCGGCCATGCTGGTGGGTGCGGGCTTCCTGAGCCTGCTCAGCCATCTCGGACAGGACCCCGCGCGCATCTTCGTCTGGCTGGCCGTTGCCCTGGCCCTGATCGCCCTCGCGCTGCGCGTGCCCACCCTCATGGGGCATCTTCGCAGGGAATGACGCCACTCCCCTTCCCCCCTCAACGTTTTCCACGATGAAAGCACTGCTACGCCTCCTCCTCAGGGTTCTCTTCGGGTATCGGGTCTTCAACCGCGAGGTGCTCTCCGCACGCGGCCCCGTCCTGCTCGTCCCCAACCACGTCTCCTGGATGGACTGGCTGCTCATCGGCCTGGTCCTGGAGGGCGACTGGAAATTCGTCGTCTCCAGCGCCACCGCCCAGCGCAGCTTCCTGCACCGCTGGATCATGGTCAACAAGCGTACTTTTCCCGTGGATACACAGTCCCCGTACGCCGTGCGCTCCATGTCGGAATTCCTCGAGAAGGGAGGCCGCCTGGTCCTCTTTGCCGAGGGACGCATCTCCGTGACGGGATCCCTGATGAAACTCTACGACGGCACGGGCTTCCTGATGCAGCGCACAGGGGCCCGGGTCATCACCTGCCACCTGCGCGGCGCCGAGCGCTCCAAGCTGGCCATGCATCCGGGATGGAAATGCTGGTTCCCGCGCATCAGCGTGCACTTCAGCCCGCTGCTCACGCCGCCTAGGTTCGAGGAACTGCCCCACTCGCAGGTCCGCCCCCGCCTCACGCTCTGGCTGCGCGACGCGATGCTCCGCCAGCAGTTCGAGAGCGAGATGCTCCTGGGTGCCCCCACCCTGCCCGCGGCCTTCGTCGAGATCGCCCGGATGATCCCCTCAAAGACAGTGCTTGAGGACATCAGCCTTAAACCCCTGAGCTACCGCCGCACCCTGGTGGCCACCCAGCTGCTCTCAGGTCTCTGGGAGCGCCAGCTCGCGGGCGAGCAGCGCGTCGGAATCCTGCTTCCGAACGTGAACGCCACCCCGCTCATGTTGCTCAGCCTCTGGGCGACGGGTCGCACCCCGGCGCTGCTCAACTACTCCAGCGGCACGGCGGTCATGCTCGAGTGCGCCAGGCTCGCGGGCCTTCGCACCGTTATCACCTCCGACCGCTTCGTGGAGAAGGCCAAGCTGAACCTGCAGCCCCTGCGCGACGCGGGTATCCGCTTTCTGGATATGGAGGAACTGCGCGGGCAGATCAGCGGCCTGGCCAAGCTGGGCGCGCTCGTGAGGCAGCGCCTCGCCCCCGGCTCGGGCCTGCGCGGACGCGGCCTGGAGCCCGGCACCACCGCGGTCATCCTCTTCACGAGCGGCTCCGAGGGCACGCCGAAGGGCGTGGAGCTCACGCACCGCAACCTTCTCGCCAACGTGCGCCAGGCCATCTCGGTCATCGACCTGTGCGACACCGACAGCTTCTTCAACGCCCTGCCGCTCTTCCACAGCTTCGGACTCACCGCCGGCACGCTCTTCCCGCTGCTGCGCGGCAACAGCGTCTTCCTCTTCCCCACCCCGCTCCAGTACCGCGTGATCCCGGCCCTGGTGTACGAAAAGCGCAGCACGGTGCTGCTCGGCACCAACACCTTCCTCAACGGCTACGCCCGCAAGGCCAACGCCTATGACTTCAACTCGGTGCGCTACCTCATCGCCGGCGCGGAGCGCGTGCAGGCCGCCACCTTCGACACCTGGGCGCGCAAGTTCGGCGTGCGCATCCTCGAGGGCTACGGCGCCACCGAGTGCAGCCCCGTGATCAGCGTGAACACACGCCTCACGCCGGGCTTCGGCACTGCGGGCAAGCTCCTGCCGGGCATCGAGCACAGGCTCGAGCCCCTCGAGGGCGTCGCCGAGGGTGGCCGCCTGCTGGTGAAGGGGCCCAACATCATGAAGGGCTACCTCAATCCCGAGGCCCAGGCAAAGTTCGCCGCACTCGACGGCTGGTACGACACGGGCGACATCGTGACCGTGGACGGCGAGGGCTTCATTCGCATCCAGGGGCGCATGAAACGCTTCGCCAAGATCGGCGGCGAGATGGTCAGCCTGACCGCCGTCGAGGATGCTCTCGCCGGAGCCTTCCCCCAGTTCGGCGCGCGCTGCGAGGTCGCGGTCGTCTCCATCCCGGATGCCGAGAAAGGCGAAATGCTCGTGGCCTTCTCGAACGAAGGCCACCTGACCCTCGCCGACCTGCGCCTGGTGCTGCGCAACAGGGGCCTGAGCAATCTCTGCGCCCCCCGCGCCCTCTTCCACCTAGCCCCGCTGCCCAAGCTCGGCACCGGCAAGGCCAACCACCGCGAATTGCAGGCGCTGGCCGCCGAAAAGGTGCAGGCAACGAGGTCGGCGCCCGCCGCCGCCACCCCTCCAGTCTAACGGGGTAAAGGAATCTTCCGCAGTTTGTGCTTATCGCCCCCGGCAATCTGCCCTAGGTGGATGGGAGACTTCCCGTCCTCCCTCCATGGCGAAGACCAACCACCCCCTCGAGCACCGTTACCAGGGCGAGCACCCGCTGCGCACGCTGCATTTCCTCTACAAGACGGAAAGGCTGCGCCTGACCATCGCCGGGCTCTGCTACATCATCAAGCACAGCCCCTCCTGGCTGCTGCCCCTCTTCACGGCGCGCATCATCGACGTGCTCGTGCAGCGCAAGCCCCTTGAGGAACTCTGGTTCAACGCCCTCATCCTCTCGGTGCTGCTGGTGATCAACATCCCCATGCACACCCTCTACGTGCGCCACCTCAGCAAGGCGGTGCGCACCGTCGAGGCCCAGCTGCGCTCCATGCTCTGCAGGCGCCTCCAGCACCTCTCCATCGGCTATTTCACCCGCCAGAACTCCGGCGTGCTCCAGGCCAAGGTGCTGCGCGATGTGGAGTCCCTGGAGCAGATGGTCAGGCAGAGCTTCGACACCGTGCTCATGGCGGCCTGCAACATCACCGGCGCCATTGTCATCACCCTGATCGAGGCCCCCG
>JAHFTI010000454.1:529-4003 GCA_023265535.1 Opitutaceae bacterium | reverse complement strand
GTCGCTCGAACCCCTTTCGGCGACGCCCTCTCCCCCATGAAAAAACTACTCAGCTCCCTGGGCCTTGCCCTCGGTGTGGGTGCCTCCGGCCTGCTCGCGCAGGCGCCCGCCGCACCCGCCGCCGCCGGCAACTCCGCCACCCTCACACTCCGCGCAGACCAATCGGGCCCCGTCATCCGCCCCGAGGTCTACGGGCACTTCTCCGAGCACCTCGGCCGTTGCATCTACGAAGGCATCTGGGTCGGGCCGAAATCCCCCATTCCCAACACCCGCGGCATCCGCAACGACGTGGTCGCCGCCATGCGCGCCCTCAAGGTGCCCTTCGTGCGCTGGCCGGGCGGCTGCTTCGCCGACGAGTACCACTGGCGCGACGGCATCGGCCCCAGCGAGAAGCGCCCGTCCATGATCAACACCCACTGGGGTGGCACCGTCGAGGACAACTCCTTCGGCACGCACGAGTACTTCGACTTCATCGAACAGATCGGCGCCAAGGCCTATGTCAGCGGCAACGTCGGCAGCGGCACCGTGCAGGAGGCGATGGAGTGGGTCGAGTACATGACCTCGGACGCCGACTCCCCCCTGGCCAACCTGCGCCGCGCCAACGGCCGCAAGGAACCGTTCCGCCTGGAGTACTTCGGCATCGGCAACGAGACCTGGGGCTGCGGTGGCAACATGCGCCCCGAGTACTACGCGGACGTCTACCGCCGCTACAACACCTTCGTCAAAAACTACCCCGGCCAGAAGATCGAGCGCATCGCCTGCGGCGCCAACTCGAACGACTACAACTGGACCGACGTGCTCATGGAGCGCGTGGGCAAGGAGCGCATGCAGGGCCTGTCCCTGCACTACTACACCCTCCCCACCGGCAGCTGGAAGGGCTCGAAGGGCAGCGCCACCGAGTTCGGCGAGGTCGAGTGGCACAAGACCCTCGTCCAAACCCTCAAGATGGACGAATTCGTCGGAAAGCACGCCGCCGTCATGGACAAGCACGACCCCGAGAAGAAGGTCGGCATGGTCGTCGACGAGTGGGGCACCTGGTATGACGTCGAGCCCGGCACCAACCCCGGCTGGCTCTACCAGCAGAACACCGTGCGCGACGCCGTCGTCGCCGGCATCAACCTGAACATCTTCCACAAGTACGCCGACCGCGTCACCATGGCCGCGTTGGCCCAGGTGGTCAACGTGCTGCAGTCCGTGATCCTCACGGACAAGGAGAAGATGATCCTCACCCCGACCTACCACGTGCTGCGCATGTACAATGTCCACCAGGGCGCCACCTCGCTCCCGTTGGAACTCGTCACGCCCAACTACGTGATCGGAACGGATTCCATCCCCTCCGTGAGCGCCTCCGCCTCGCGCGACAAGGCCGGCAAGGTGCACCTCTCCCTGGTCAACACCGAGGTGACCCGCTCCATCACCGTCACGACCAAGATCGCCGGCCTCAGCGCCAAGTCGGTCAGCGGCGAGATCCTCACCGGACCTACCATCCAGTCGAAGAACACCTTCGACAAGCCCGACGTGGTCAAGCCCGCGGCCTTCAGCGGCGCCACCCTCAAGGGTGACACCCTCGAGGTCGTCCTGCCCGCCCACAGCGTCGTGGTGCTGGAGATCCAGTAAGCCGCAGAACGAGTCAAAAGGCGAAACTCAGAGGTCTGGGTCAGTAAGCGGGTGAAAGGCAGCTTTTACCCGCCGCAGGCTCCCCTTGGTTTCGGCAGTTTCAAGGGCCCGGCAACACGCCGGGCCTTTTTTGTGGCCAGACGGCACGGCGCTGCGAGGGCGCTTCCGGTAGCGGGCGGGGGCTGCATGGATTCCAGCATTTTGCCGTCCCGGGGCGCGTTGCGGGCTTGCCCCCGCAGGCCCGGGCGTTTCCCTGAGGCCTTCAAGCACCATGGCGAACGAGACGGAAAAGCTGACCCCGATGATGCAGCAGTACCATGAGGTGAAACGCGGCCTGCCGCGGGACACGCTCCTGCTCTTCCGCCTGGGCGACTTCTACGAGCTCTTCTTCGACGACGCCATCATCGCCTCCCACCTGCTCGGCCTCACGCTGACCAAGCGCATCGACCATCCGATGGCGGGCCTGCCCTTCCACGCGGCGGACACCTACATCGGCAAGCTGCTCGCGCACGGGAAAAAGGTGGCGATCTGCGACCAGGCCGAGGCGGCCAAGCCCGGCAAGCTCGTGAAGCGCGAGCTCACGCGCATCCTCACGCCCGGCACCACCCTCGCCGCCACGCAGATCGACGCCCAGCGCAACCATTACCTCGCGGCCCTCTGCCACGACCGCGCCGGCCTGCACGCCGCCTGGCTCGACCTGAGCACGGGAGAGTTTCGCGTGGCGACCGACGCCAGCCCCGGCAACCTGCTGCCCGTGCTGACGGCCCTCGGCCTGCGCGAGCTGCTGCTCCCCGAGGGCGAGCTGTCGCGCTGGCGCGAGGCCCCGCACGAGCAGACCGAGCTGCACGCCCTGCGCCACTTCTGCGAGGCGCAGTCCTGCACGGAACTTCCCGGCTTCCAATTCGAGACGGCCCCCGGCGCGCGCGCCGTGATGGAGGGCCTGCGCGTGCTCAACCTCGAGGGCTTCGGCCTGCAGGGCGACCACCCGGCGCTCGGGCCGGCGGGTGCGCTCGTGCAATACGCCACGGAGACCCTGCGCTCCCGCCCCGAGAACCTGCGCTCCCTGCAGGAATACCGCAGCACGCGCACCCTGCTGCTCGACCCCGCCACGCTGCGCAACCTCGAGATCTTCCAGTCCGTGCGCGGCGACCGCGACGGTTCCCTCTTCGCCTGTATCAACCGCAGCACTACATCGGCCGGCGCGCGCCTGCTGGAGCGCTGGCTCGCCGCCCCCACCCTCGACCTCGCCGAGGTCCTGCGCCGCCAGGGCGTGGTGGCCGAGCTGCACGCGGAGCCCACCCTGCTGGGCGAGCTGCGCGCCTCGCTCGGGCAGGTGCGCGACCTCACCCGCATCCTCGGCCGCCTGCAGAACCGCCTGCGCAATCCGCGCGAGCTGGGCGGCGTGCGCGACACCACCCTTCAGATCCCCACCCTGCGCGCCCTGCTTGCGGGCTTCGGCGCCGAGACCGGCGTGCGCACCATCGCCGCGCGCCTGCATGAGTTCGACGCGCTGCGCACCCTGCTCTCCTCGGCGCTCGCCGACGAGATGCCCGGCGACGTCGCGGACGGCAATTTCATCCGGGCCGGCTACGATCCCGAGCTCGACCGCCTGCGTTCGCTCACGACCGACAACAAGACCTGGCTCTCCGACCTCGAGCGCACCGAGCAGGAACGCTCCGGCATCCGCAGCCTGAAGGTCCGCTACAATTCCGTCTTCGGCTATTACATCGAGGTCACCAAGGCCAACCTGCACCTGGTCCCGTCGGACTACATCCGCAAGCAGACCACCGCCAACGGCGAGCGTTACATCACCGAGGGGCTCAAGCAGAAGGAAAAGGAGATCTTCCACGCCGAGGA
>JAHFTI010000454.1:0-512 GCA_023265535.1 Opitutaceae bacterium | reverse complement strand
GCCCTGGCGCGCGAGAAGGAGCTCTTCGACAGCCTCATCGCCGCCGTGCTGGCCGAGTCGGCCGCCCTCGCGGAAACCGCCGACGCGCTCGCCGAGCTCGACCTGCTTGCGGGCTGGGCGGTGCTGGCGCGCGAGTGGAACTATTGCCGCCCCGTGCTCGACGAGGGCGAGGTCCTTGAGATCGTCGACGGCCGCCACCCGGTCGTGGAGCAGATGCTGCGGGGCGAGATGAACGGCCTCGGCGGCGCACAGAGCTTCGTCCCGAACGACACCCTGCTCTCCACCGACGACGCGCAGGTCATGCTCATCACCGGTCCCAACATGGCCGGTAAGTCGACCTACATGCGGCAGGTGGCGCTCATCACGCTGCTCGCACAGGTGGGCTGCTGGACGCCTGCCACGAAGTGCCGCGTGGGGTTGGTGGATCGCATTTTCTCGCGCGTGGGCGCAAGCGACGACCTCGCCCGTGGCAACTCGACCTTCATGGTCGAGATGAACGAGACGGCCAACAT
>JAHFTI010000453.1 GCA_023265535.1 Opitutaceae bacterium | reverse complement strand
GCCCAGCGAGGAGGCGACCTCCAGGCAGGCCAGCACGCCCCTGAAGACTCCGCGGCGGCGGGCCAGGCAGGGCCAGTCAATGTTGGACTGGGCCACATCGGCCGGCAGCAGCACCTCACGCTCCAGCTCCACCGCCTCCACCCCGTCGGGCAGGGCCAGGCCGAAGAGCATGCCGCGCGCGCGCTTGTCGGGATTGGACAGCCGCAGGGGGATGCTGCCCGGCCTGTCCTTCGTGAGGCGCACCACCTCCGGCGCCGCGACCTCGGGCAGCTCCAGCCGGTTCAGGCTCAGGGCCAGGTCCGCCACCGCGGCCAGCAGCAGGCCGCCGCCCAGGAGCAGCCACAGGGGCGCCAGCTCAGGCAGGGGCCCCGCCAGCGCCGCGAAGGCGGCGACCAGAAGGACAAGCCAGACCAGTCGACTGGAGGGTACGAGGCTCACCGCGGCACAGCGACCTGTTCCAGGATGCGGGCCAGGGTCTCCTCGACCGTCAGGCCCTCGATCTCGTATTCCGGGCGCAGCACGATGCGGTGCCCCAGCACCGCCACCGCCAGCCCGCGCACATCATCGGGGGTCACAAAGTCGCGTCCGTCGAGCGCCGCACGCGCACGCGCACCGAGCAGCAGGGCCTGCGTGGCGCGGGGGCCTGCGCCCGTCAGCACGCTCTCATGGGTGCGCGTGCTGCGCACCAGGTCGACCACATAGGCGACGATCTCCTCGCGCACCATCACCTCCTCGAGGGTCGCGCGCAGGGAGGCCAGCTCGCCCGGATTCAACACGGGCTTCACCATGCCCGCCGCCAGGGCCTTCTCGGGGGTGTCCTGGCCGAGCATGCGGCGCGCGAGCAGCAACTCGTCGTCGCGCTCGGGCGTGCCCATGCGGATGCGCACCATGAAGCGGTCCTTCTGCGCCTCGGGCAGCGGATAGGTGCCCTCGCTGTCGGCGGGGTTCTGGGTGGCGAAGACGGTGAAGTCGGGATCAAGCTCGATCGTGTCGCGGTCGATGGTCACCTGCCGCTCCTGCATGGCCTGCAGCAACGCGGCCTGCGTCTTGGCGGGGGCGCGGTTGATCTCGTCCGCGAGCAGGAAACTTGTGAAGACCGGCCCCTTGATCAGCGTGAAGCTGTTGCTCTGGAGGTTGAAGACGTTCGTGCCGGTGATGTCGGACGGCATCAGGTCGGGCGTGAACTGCACACGTCCGGCGGTCACGCCGAAGACCTGCGCGAGGGTGCGCACGAGCAGGGTCTTGGCGATGCCGGGCACACCCTCGATGAGGGCGTGGTTGCGCGTGAGCAGCGTGATCAGGGCGAGGTCCACGACGGCCTGCTGGCCGATGACGACCTTGGCGACCTCAGCGCGCGCGGCGGTGAGGCTGGCCAGAAGTTTTTCGAGGTTGGGGCTCATGGTGTTTTGTCTTGTTTAGAGGGGGTGCCGGGCAAGCGGCGGCGGAGTGCGGCGAGGGCGGCGTTGTAGGCCTGCGCACCGCGTCCCGCAGGGAGCGAGGCCAGGCGCGCCTGGTCGGTGGGGCGCGCGTGGCGCCTCCATTCGGCCAGGCAGGTTTCGTAAAGCCTGGAGGGCGGGACCGCGCGCCTGAGTAGGGCCTCGAGGCCGGCGGTGGGATGGAACTCGAGCGCGAGCTCCTCGCGTTCCTCCGGGGGCGGGATGAAACGCACGGTCTGGCGCCAGACGTAGAGGAGCCCGGCCAGGACCAGCAGGAGCATCGCGGGCACCAGCCCGTAGCGGCGTGCCAGCGAGGCCAGGCCCTTGTCCTTCGAGAGCCCCAGGTGCACCTCGTCAAAGATCACGGTGTCGGAGTTCCCCACCAGCCAGCTCAGCAGCCCCAGCGCCGGCTTCTCCTGGAGCCCCTCGTTGCTGACCACGTGGGCGTCGCTCGCCAGCACGATGCTTCCCGCCCCGTGGCGCATCTCCACGAGCACGGGCAGCGTGCCGCGCGTGTAAAGGACCGTCCAGGGGCTTCCCTTGGACAGTTCAAAGTAGCTGCAGCTCTTCCACGGCAGGTGCACGGGGAAATCCTCGGGCGCTCCCGCGGCGCGCAGCGCACCCTCCTCGTGCCCCATGATCCAGCGTCCGTAGAGCTGGACGCCCCAGAGCCGCTCGATCAGGTCGAGGGTGTCCACGCGGCGCGCAAACGCCTCGGGGCTGAATTCCAGGGGTTGGCCCTCGATCCCAGGTTCGCCGTCCTCCTCCCCGTCATCGTCCGCGGAGGGGCTGCGTGCCTTGCCTGCCTTGGCCCCGGGCTTCCCACCCGGTGCGGCGGCGGTGGGCACAGGGGCGCCCTCGGGGGAGCCGTCGCCTGGGACACCCGCCTGGGGGGCGGCCTCGGGACCGGCGCCGGGCTTGCGCACGCCCACCTCGTTGCGACCGCGGCGCTCCGTCGCCGGGCCGGCGGCGGGCTTCGTATCCGCAGGGCCACTACCGGGTGTGCGTTCGCGGGGCCTCATGTCGGGAAGGCGGCGCGCCGTCTCATACACCATCGAGGCCTCGAAGACCACGACCAGGCGCCCGCCCGAGCGCACCACCGCATCGAGGGCATTCACGGACTCGGTCCCGAGGGCGGCCCAGCGCTGCGGGGTCATCCCCGCCATCACCAGGGTGCGCCCGGGGCGTGTACCCAGTTTCTCGATACGCTCCAGGTTGCGCTCCACGCGCAGCCCGGGCTGCTGGGCGAGGCTGTCATGCAGCAGGCGCGTGCCGAGCGGATCCGCCCGGTGCGAGGAGTAGCGGGGGAACAGGTCGCCCGCCCCCAGCCTCAGCTGGAACAGCACGACCATGCCGACGACAAAAGCCAGGAGCAGGGCCAGCAGGGGAAGGAGACTGCGGAAGGTCCTCATTGCCCGCCCCCCCTCTCGAGCTCGCCGAGCCAGCCGCGGATCTCGTCCTCCCGGACCTGCCCGCGGCCGTACCAGATCGCATCGAAGCCTCGGCGACGGCGGCCAAACGACTCCAGCAAAGCCCCGCTCTGCGGGGCGCGCCTCTGCAGCTCCCGCTCGTAGTCCTGGTTGGTCTTGTGCCGCGCCAGGGTGAGAAGGCCCTGCTCCGCAAGGTGGGCCAGCTGCGCCAGGTAGAGTGCCCGGAAGGCAAGGCGCCACTCGCCCGTGGCAAGCTTCTCACGGGCAAGCGCAAGCCAGCCGTCGCTGGGCAGTTGCGCCGCGTGCACCGTCTCATCCTCGAGATCCGGGGCCGCCGCCGGGGCAAGGCCCGGGGTGGCGAGCACGCTGCGGCGTGCATTGCGTCGCGCCTGGCGCGCCACGACATAACACAGGTAACCCAGCAGCAGCAGGAGCACCGCACCCAGGCCATAGGTGAAGAGCTCCAGGAGCACACCGGCCTGCGAGCGGCCCTCCCTTGACTCAGCCACCGGGCCCTCGTCCTCGTCGCCCCCGAAGGTCCTTTTCCACCAGCGCTTGAAGGAGCGGTAGCCCTGCTTCACCGACTTAACCATCTCCTCGACCATCTCCACTCCGGTGCGGAAAAAGCGCATCAACGGGCCCTCCTCCTTCTTGGGTCCCACCTGGGGTTTGGGACGCAGGCGCCACTCGAACGCGCCCTCCCTGAGCGTGCGCTCGATGGAACCGCCCAGGGAGCTGGGCTCGACACGGCGCGGGGACCTGTCTCCTCCACCCACGGCCGTCCCGGTCGCGGGGGCTGGCTGGGCCGCCGGCTTGAGCATGGATTCCGGCGCGGCTGTGGGTGGGGGGACCAGGGCAGGATTCTGCGCCCTGGGAGAGTCCGCCGGCTCGCTTGCCTGCAAGGGCGTGCCACCCACCCCACCCCAAAGAAGGCCGAGCAGCAGGGTCAGTCCCAGCAGCCTGCGGCGCGCGCCGCCCTCCTGAAAGACCTCGCGCAGGTCCTCGCCACCCACGCGGGCCCGGCCGTGGTAGCAACGCAGCACATGGTAGGCCTTGATGAGCGGATCGATCGCGAGCCAGGCACTGGCCACGGTGGCCGCCAGGAAGGTGGTGTTGAGGAAAGTCCAGCCGCTGAGTGAAAAGC
>JAHFTI010000452.1 GCA_023265535.1 Opitutaceae bacterium | reverse complement strand
ATCCGCGCTCTCGACGTCGAAGCTGCTCATGAGCGAGGTGGCGGAGCGGAGGAAACCGTCGCGTCGGGGAGTGCCGATCGAAAAGCCACGCCCCGTGAGACCCTCGGGCTGCACGCCGTCGCCGTCCTGCATGCCGCGCTGGTCCTCGTTGCCACTGCCGAACAGGGTCGCACCGAGGCCGGCATGGTCACCCAGCAGCTTGAACACGTCGCCGCCACCGAGCTCGGCGATCATGGCGCGGGTGATGATGCGGGCATCGGCGGGCGTCTCGTTGAGGGAGCCGGCCACACCGGTGAGCGAGGCCGTGCCTGTCGCCTCGTAGGTGTCATTGGCGTCGGCGGAGACTTCGAAAGGCGAAAGGACCACCTCGTCATCCACCCGTGTCGTGCTGGACTGGGAAGGGGCCAGGGAACCCGTGGTGCTGTCGGATGCGGGCGCGGTGGCTTGCGCGAAAGCGGGGACGGCGTTGATCAAAAGGGCGGCAAAAAGGGCAGCCTTACGCTTTGAACAACGAAACAAGGGAATATTCTTTTTCATGGGAAACCAAAGATGGGGTAGTGGCGTCAGTGTCATGATCCACGCGTGGAGCACAATCGACCCAGAATTGAAATCGTTCACCTCGTGACAGGTCCCGACACGCCAGAGGCACGATCCGGTGCGGCGGAGTAGGATCGAGCACGCCAAAACGCACTCCGGTCCTCGGTGACTCGCAGGCCACGGTCAGGAGCCGGGCGCAGGAGGTCCCGAGGCGGCTCCACCGCCTCTCCAGTCGTCAAAGAGAAGCGCCCTCCACCGACAAGAGCGTAAACTCCTGTCGATGGAGGGCGCAAAGGGATCACCCTGCCCGCCAGCGAATATCAGCGCCGGGGGGTCAGTGCGCGGAGCCCTGGCTCCTTGTCACACCCTGTGCGCGCGTGACATGGACAAAGTCGTCGAAATCCGCAGGCGTCATCCGTCCGGCACCGTTACCCACGGCAAAGACGCCGACCATCGTGCCCATGAAGCCCCATTGCGGCGTGCCCTGGTCACTGAGGAAGGAGGCATCGGAGACCGTGCCCACTTCACGCAAGTTCGACTGCGCATCGGCAACATGGAACGTGCGGCTGAGTCCATCGACAGTCACCCGCAGGCGCAAGGTCGTGGAACTGATTCCAGACAACTCGGCGACGAGCGTGCGCACGCCCTTGCGGCACTCCTCCAGGCGCAGACGCAGCCCATCCTGCCTGACCAGGCCCAGGGAGATGAAACTCTTGGTGTCATAGTAGCAGACGAGACCCGCCTGTTCCCCCGGGCCCGGGTCGAAGTCCATCTTCACGGTCACCTGGTACTCCTGTGAGACCTCCCGCTGGAGCACCACGTTGCGGCACTGAAGGGAGGCGAGGTCGAAGTCGCCGGTGCGAAGGCGCAGCATGCCGGGCCGTTCCGTCAGGCTCAGGCGCGAATAATCCGGGTTGCGCACGAACTGCCATTTCACGTCCAACGCAGGGGCCTCGAAAGCATCGCTCAGGACCGCGGGCTGGGGCGTGAAGGGTAGCTTCGGCACACGATTGGTGACACTCGGTCCTGCACCGCCATTGAGGACGGGCCACCCCGCCTCGTTCCAGTCCACGCGATCGAGCCCCGTCTCGCGTCCCAGCTGGCTGAAGCCCTTGATACGGCGTTGCAGCAGGTACAAGGTCCACCATTCCCCGTTCTGCGTCTCGACAAGCTTGGCATGGCCCTGATGTTGGACGGGAGAACTCCGATCCTGCTGGGCAATGAAGGGATTGTCCGGCCCGAATTCATAGGGGCCGAGAATGTTCCTGGATCGGGCGATCAGCTGGTGATGGCCATCATAGATGCCACCGGAGGCGGCCATCGTGTGATAGTAGTATCCGCCGCGCTTGAAGAGGTGCGGTCCCTCGGGGGCGCGCTTCTCGCCACCATAGTCTATCCAAAACGGCCCCTCCACGACCTTTGTGCAGTCCGCGTTGAGCTTCACGATCTTGGTGGCGCTTCCCTTGGGAATGCCGCCCGCGTAGCACATGTAGTGCGTGCCATCATCGTCGACGAAGTGGGAGGGATCATTCCCCTCGGTCGTCAGTTGAACGGGCTTGCTCCAAGGCCCCATGATGCTGCGCGATTTCACCATGTAGTTGCCACGCACATTCACCGAGCGGTCCTTCTTGAGCTGGACCAGGCAGTAGAAGACATAGAACTCCCCGTCATGATAGGAGATGTCCGGCGCCCAGATGCCGCAGCCATCGAAAAACTCGCGCAAGTCGAGGTCCTCGCTGCGCGAGAACACGTGCCCAATCTGCCGCCAGTTCACCAGATCGCGCGAGTGCGAGATGATGATGGCCGGGAAGTATTGGAAGGTCGAATTCACGAGGTAATAGTCCTCCCCCACCCTCACAAGCGAGGGGTCCGGGAAGAAACCAGGAAGGACCGGGTTTGTGTAGTGGGTGGGACGGTCCACGGCATTGCTATCGCCGCCCATCGAGGCCCCGGCGCAGGGCACGAGCAGCAACAGGAGGAAACCGATGAAGGAGAGAACTGCTTTTCTTTTCATTTCCATTGATAGCTTTGTGCCTTCTCCAGGTGGATGAGGCGGGTTTCTGTGCCATGGCGTACCAGCACGGTGGCAGGGCCCGCCAGGTTGCGGACGGTGGCGCTGGTGAGGCGTCCTTTCGCCCAGGAGATATCCACCGCAAAGCCGCCGCGCGCGCGCAGCCCGGTGAGGCGACCCTCCGACCAGGCGTCGGGCAAGGCTGGCAGCAGGTGCAGGACCCGCTTGCCCTCCTGCCGCGTGTGGCTCTGCAGGAGCATCTCGCACACACCCGAGGTGTAGCCCCAGTTGCCGTCCATCTGGAACGGAGGGTACGCATCGAACAGGTTCCTCAGAATGCTGGTCCTGAAAAAATCACCGATCTGTTTGTGCGACCTGTTGCCATCATGGAGGCGCGCCCAAAAGTTTACTTTCCACGCCTTGCTCCAACCGGTCGAGGAGTCGGTCCTGCCATTGAGTGAGACACGGGCCGCCTCGGCTAGCTGGGGCGTGCTGACCGGATCAATCTGGCGTCCCGGATGCAGGGCGAAGAGATGCGAGGTGTGACGATGTTTGTCCTTCTGATCATCGACGTCCTGCATCCATTCCTGGAGCTGGCCCCAGCGCCCGATCCTGGGCCCCAGCAGGCGGTCCCGCATCGAGGCCACCTTGGCCCGGTACTCCGGATCCGCACCCAGCACCTCGGACACCTCCACAAAATTGTTGAAAAGGTCCCATACAATCTGCTGGTCGTAAGATACACCGGGATGCGGCGTGCGATCCCCTTCCTTGATCACAAGGACGCCCTTCTCCATCACGGGCCCATGCTCCGGCGACCAGCCGTCGGGAGTGACCAAGGTACCGTTTGGTCCCTCGACCAAACGATCCTCCCAGAACTCGACCGCCTCCTTCATACCTGGAAATGCCACACGTTGGAGAAACTCACGGTCCTGCGTGAACTCATAGCGAAGCCAGAAATGCTGCATCAGCCAGGCGCTCTGCGGGCGATGCACGCCCCAGCGCGAACTGCCGCCGAAGGGGTTCGTCGTGCTGTAGCTTGACCAGCCGCGTCCCTTGGCCGACTTGACCCGCGGGTCCTGCGTGTTGCGATACATCTCCGCCATGTTCTGCACCCACTTGAAAAGGGGCTCATGGCATTCCGAAAGCCCTGTGAGCTCTGCAGGCCAGTAATTCATCTGCACGTTGATGTTGGCCGTATAACCGGAGTACCAGGCCGGCTTGATGTCGTTGTTCCAGATGCCCTGCAAATTGGCCGGAAGACCGCCCGGACGGGAACTGCTGATGAGCAGGTAACGCCCGTACTGGAAC
This sequence comes from Opitutaceae bacterium, assembly GCA_023265535.1. GTDB lineage: Bacteria > Verrucomicrobiota > Verrucomicrobiia > Opitutales > Opitutaceae > MWDT01. The sequence goes on along the minus strand of JAHFTI010000452.1, from coordinate 156 downwards.
AGCAGGGCCTCGAGCCCCGCGTCAGCGCCGCCCCCCTGGCGGGCCTTCAGGCGCTGGTCCGTGGGCACGGAGGGGGCACCTTCACCGAGCTCCAGCGTCACACGGTCAAAGAGCGCACGATAATCGGCCACATGCTCCTCATGAAGCTGGGCATAG
>JAHFTI010000451.1 GCA_023265535.1 Opitutaceae bacterium | reverse complement strand
GCTACGGAGACGAGAACGAGGTCATCCCCTCGAAGAAGCGCAAGATCATGATCCTCGGCGGCGGTCCCAACCGCATCGGCCAGGGCATCGAGTTCAACTACTGCTGCGTGCACGCCTCCTTCGCCCTGCGCGAGATCGGCTTCGAGACCGTGATGGTGAACTGCAATCCCGAGACCGTCTCGACCGACTACGACACCTCCGACCGCCTCTACTTCGAGCCCCTCACGCTCGAGGACGTGCTCGAGGTGTACCAGCAGGAGGGCTGCGAGGGCGCCATCGTCCAGTTCGGCGGGCAGACCCCGCTCAACCTCGCCACCGCGCTGAAGGCCAATGGCGTGAACATCATCGGCACCTCGCCCGAGTCCATCGACCTGGCCGAGGACCGCAAGCTCTTCGCCGCCATCCTCAACAAGGTCGGCCTGATGCAGCCCGCCAACCGCACGGCGCTCATCGAGACCGAGGCCGTGATCTACGCCCGCGAGCTCACCTACCCGGTGCTTCTCCGCCCCTCGTTCGTGCTGGGCGGCCGCGGCATGTTCATCTGCTACAGTGAGGAGGAGCTCAAGGGCGTCGTCCGCCAGGTCTTCGACGTCATGCCCGGCAAGCCGGTGCTCATCGACAAGTTCCTCGAGGACGCCATCGAGCTCGACGTCGACTGTATCAGTGACGGCACTACAAGTGTCATCGGCGGCATGCTCGAGCACATCGAGTACGCCGGCGTGCACTCCGGCGACGCCGCCATGGTCATGCCCCCGCACACGCTGGGCAAGACGATGCTCGAGACCGTGCGCGCCGCCACCTACGCGCTCGCCCGCGAGCTCAAGGTCATCGGCCTGATGAACGTCCAGTTCGCCATCAAGGACCACCAGCTCTACGTGCTCGAGGTCAACCCGCGCGCCTCGCGCACGGTTCCCTTCGTCGCCAAAGCCATCGGCCTGCCGCTGGCCAAGCTGGCCGCCAAGGTCATGGCGGGCATGAAGCTCACCGAGCTCGGCTTCACGCGCGAGCAGACGCCCAAGCACTGGTGCGTCAAGGAGGCCGTCTTCCCCTTCGTCCGTTTCCCCGGCGCCACCATCACCCTCAGCCCCGAGATGCGTTCCACGGGCGAGGTCATGGGCCTCGACGAGGACCTGGGCATCGCCTTCGCCAAGGCCCAGGCCGCCGCCAAGCCCGGCCTGCCCACCTCGGGCAATGTCTTCCTCTCCGTCAAGGACGCCGACAAGCCCCACGCCGTCGAGATCGGCCGCCAGCTCGAGGAGATGGGCTTCACCATCTACTCCACGGGCGGCACCGCCAGGGTGCTCCTCGAGGCCGGCGTGAAGGTGAACAAGGTCTTCAAGGTCTCCGAGGGTCGCCCGACCGCCGTCGACCTGGTGAAGAACGGCCAGATCCAGCTCATCATCAACACGCCCAGCGGCATGATCCCGCGTCGCGATGAGAACCTGATCCGCTCCGCAGCCTATGCGCACAGCATCTGCCTCATGACCACCATCACGGGAGCCCAGGCTGCGCTCAACGGCATCAAGGCCCTCCGGCGCGCCCGCGTCGGCGTGCGCCCGATCCAGAAGTATCTGGGCAACGTGGTTCAGGTCTGATTGCCTCCCAGCAGGATGTCGCACAGTCCCGTTTCCCTCGTCGCCCTTCTCCACGGTCCCGACCAGCCCGGCCTCGTCGCCAAGACGGCCGGCTGGATCTTTGCCCGCGGCGGCAACATCCTGCACGCCGACCAGCACCGCGACCTGGAGGAGAGCATCTTTTTCCAGCGCATCGAGTGGGAGCCCTCCGCGGCCGCCAGCCCCGTCGCCGAAATGGACGCCTTCCGCGAGTTCGCCGGCGTGCTCGGCATGAACGCCACGGTCGCCTCCACCGGCCATCGTGCACGCGTGGCCCTTTTCGTCTCGAAGGCGGACCACTGTTTCCACGACCTGGTGCTGCGCTGGAAGGCACGCGAGTTTCCCTGCGAGATCGTCGCCATCCTATCGAACCACACCGAGCTCGCCGAGGCGGCGCGCGGCTACGGCCTCGATTTCCACCACATTCCCGTCACCGCCGACACCAAGGCCGCCGCCGAGGCGCGCCAGCTTGAGCTGTTGCGAGCCCTGCGCGTGGAACTGGTCGTGCTCGCCCGCTACATGCAGGTGCTCAGCGCGGACTTCCTGGCTGCCTCGGGCATCCCGGTCATCAACATTCACCACTCCTTCCTTCCCGCCTTTGCCGGCGGCAAGCCCTACCACCAGGCCCACCGCCGCGGCGTGAAACTCATTGGTGCGACGGCCCACTACGCCACCCGCGACCTCGACGAGGGCCCCATCATCCAGCAGGATGTCGCCCGCGTCACCCACCGCCACAGCGTGGACGACCTGGTGCGCCGCGGCAGCGACCTTGAGAAGATGGTGCTGGCCCAGGCGGTCCGCTGGCACCTCGCCCACCGCGTGCTCGTTTACGGAAACAAGACGGTCGTCTTCGATTAGCCCCTTTACACCGCGGCCGGGTTTTGTTTCCGTGCCCGTTTACGCATTCTCCCAATTTTAGCATGAGCACGCCTCTCGAACCCGTGGATCCCGCAGAACCGAAGAAGATCGATCCGATCGACAATCTCACGGAGAACCTCCAGCTGTTCTGGTTCAAGTACCAGAATGCCATCTACGCGGTCGTCGTGGTGATCCTTCTCGCCATCATCGGCAAGGGTGTCTGGGACTGGAACAAGGAGCGTGTCGAGAAGGCCATCGGGGCGGAGTACGCCGCCGCGGGCGCCTCCACCGACAAGCTGCGTGCCTTCGCCACGGCCCACGAGGGGCACACCCTTTCCGGCGTCGCCCTGCTGCGCATCGCCGACGAGGCGTATTCACTTGCCAAATACAGCGATGCGGCCGCCGCCTATGACAAGGCCATCGCCGCCCTCGCCGACTCCCCCTTCGCCGCCCGTGCCCGCCTGGGCGTGGCCGTCTCGAAGCTGCTCGCCGGCAATGCCGCCGAGGGCGTGACCGCCCTGCGCCAGCTCGCCGAGGATGCCACCGCCTTCAAGGGCCTGCGCGCCGAGTCCGCCTACCATCTCGTTGCCGCCTCCGTGGATGCGGGCAAGGTCGAGGACGCCAAGAAATACTGCGACCTTCTCCTCCAGATCGATGCGTCGGGCAACTGGGCCCAGCGCGCCCTGGCGCTCCGCGCCACGCTTCCCGAGGATCCCGCCCCCGCCGCCCCGGCGGCACCGGCCGCGGCGCCCGCTGACGCCGCGCTCGAGCTCAAGCTGCCCGTCGTCCCCGGCAAGTAAGCCCGCGGACCAGCTTCCAGGCACAGATTTGGCCGGAGCCTGCGCTCCGGCTTTTTTGTGTGTTGAGGACTGGGGGGGCGCGAGCCGCCCGACTACTTCATCGTCTTGCTGTTGTCCGGGTAAACAGACCGGATCAACGGCTGCGGAGAGCATGTGTGAACGCACATTCCGCGAAAGGGCAGGGGGCGGTTTCCCCCTCCTCCTGAACAGCTTGCCGGCATGGATTCCCGGTGTCCGGGGCCTGTTTCACAGTCTTGTTACAAATTTTGCAAGTGCGTGGGCTATAATATGATTTTTGTTCATGAGGGGCCGGAATGTGCTGTACGCGCAGCAATAAACAGCCTTTTAAGCAGGGGCGTTTTAACCTAGCTTGGCTGCTTACTGCGGGAACATGGAACTCAGGCATCTACGTTACTTCCTGGCCTTGGCCGACAATCCCCGGATGGACCGGGCGGCCAAGCATTGCGGCCTGAGCGCCTCGGTCCTCAGTCGGCACATCTCCGATCTTGAGGAGAGCCTGGGCTGTTCGCTGTTCCGTCGCAAGGGCAACACGGTCTCCCTGTCCGCCGCCGGCCAGGTGTTCTACCAGCGCGCCAAGGACCTGCTCACCTCGGCGGCCGCCGCCGCCGGCGAGGTGCGTGCCACGGCCGCCGCCATGGCCAGCCAGGTGCGCATCGGACATTCCGGACTCTGGTGGATGAAGCGTTACGCGGGTGCCATCACGCGTTTCAGGCACGAGTGCCC
>JAHFTI010000450.1 GCA_023265535.1 Opitutaceae bacterium | reverse complement strand
CCCCCGTGACCTAGTGGCACGACGGCCGTGCCCTCCGAAGCTTTGGCGTAGGACGTGCGTGCCCTCGAATCCCCTGGCAGGACGGGCGTACCCTCGAATCCCCTGGCAGGACGGGGGGGGCCTCGAATCCCCTGGCAGGACGGGGGGGGCCTCGAATCCCCTGGCAGGCCGGGCGTGCCCTCCGAAGCCTTGGCGTAGGAGGGCCTAATGCTTTAGTACTACCCCCGCTCATCCGTTCGATTCCTTGCTTCATCAGGTCGGCCACACGTTCCTGAACGCGGGCCAATGCTGCATCTCCCCCCCCTTGTCAGGCAGCAGCCCCCGCACCCCAGGCCCCCCTGGGGTGGGCAATCCCCGAAACGAACGACCAATGATGAAAATGAACACCCGCATCGCGGCCCTGGCCGCATTGCTCGCTCCAGTGCTCGTCGCCCAGACAGCCCCGGCCGAATCCACCACCGCCGAGGCCGACCGCAAGACCGCGGATGAGAACGTGATTGTTCTCAGTCCGTTTGAAGTCAGTGCAGAAAACACCAGTGGCTACGCCGCCGCGACCACCCTCGCCGGCAACCGCCTCAACACCGACCTGCGCGACATCGGCAGCGCGGTCAGCGTTGTCACCGCCGAGTTCCTCAAGGACGTCGGCGCGACGGACAACCGCACACTGCTGCAGTACACCCCCGGCTCCGAAGTCGGCGGTTCCTACGGCAATTTTGGCGGCCATGGCGACGGTCCCCTCCTTGACGAGTCCAGCAAGTTCGTCAACCCCAGCACCAACACCCGTATCCGCGGCCTCGCCGCCGCCGACAACACCCGCGACTTCTACATGACCGACATCCCGTGGGACGGCTATGCCGTCGACGGCGTCGATCTGCAGCGCGGCCCCAACTCCATCCTCTTCGGCATGGGCAGCCCCGCGGGCATCATCAACACCCGCTCGAAGCAGGCCATGTTCAGCAACGAGAACGAGGTCGGCTTCCGCGTCGGCAGCTACGGCTCCAACCGCCAGACCGTCGATTTCAACCGCGTGCTCATCAAGAAGCAGCTGGCCTTCCGTTTCGCCGCCCTGCGCAATGACGAGAAGTTCAAGCAGGAGCCCGCCTTCTCCAAGGACGAGCGTCTCTACGGCGCCCTCCGCTACGAGCCCGCCTTCCTCAAGCGCGCAGGCATGCGCACCATCATCAAGGCCAATTACGAGGCCGGCCGCATCAGCTCGAACAATCCGCGCACCCTCCCTCCGATCGACCTGATCACCCCCTGGTTCAGGACCGGCACCTACACCGGAAAGAACCTCCTCGGCCAGACCGTCACCTACAAGAATCTCAATCGCGAGACCTTCAACGCCACGCAGCTGACCGACGACAACACGGGCCGCGCCAACCACGGCCAGATCCGCCCGACCATCAACGGCGGCGACAACGCCGGCCAGCCCAATCCCGCCTACAACCCCTGGATCGGCAACTTCGCCCAGCAGTACGGCGGCCCCCTCGTCTATTTCAATGGCGACGCCTCCGGGAGCCAGGCTTCCTGGATCCTCGAGCCCGGCGCCGTGCCGCGTGGCATCAGCTCCACCGGCGCCATCGACAAGACCATCGGCGGCCTTCCCTGGCAGCGCCCGGGCGGCATCGCCCAATACGCCGACTTCGCCAAGAACGCCGGCCTGCCCTTCTCCAACTTCGGCGTCTACAAGGACAATTCGCTCACGGATGCCTCGGTCTTCGACTTCTACAACCAGCTGCTCGACGGCCCCAACAAGAAGGAGTCGCAGAACTTCCGCACCTACAACCTGAGCCTCGCCCAGACCTTCTTCGATGAGCGCGTCGGCTTCGAGCTGGCCTACAACAGGGAGTTCTACAAGAACGGCCGTCTCAGCCTGCTCTCCGGTGGCCACCAGGCCATCTACGTCGACATCAACAATGTCTACTCCAACGGCACCCCGCTCGGAAAGAACGGCGAGCCCTTCGCCGACGGCACCCCGAATCCCAATGTCGGCCGCGCCTTCCTCTCGGACAACGGCCAGGGCAACAACGGCTCCTACCTGAGCGACAAGGAAGTCCGCCGCGCCACCGTCTTCGCCACGCAGGACTTCGAGCGCCTGGGCAAGAACTGGTTCACCAGGTTCCTGGGCAAGCACACCATCACCGGCCTCTTCTCCGCCGACCAGAACACCGCCGAGTCGCGCTCCTGGATCCGCTACACCGCCGATGACACCTTCGCCGCCTGGAAGTCCGACGGCAATCCGTACGCCATCACCGACAATGCCGTCGTTCCCAACACGGTCATCTACCTCGGCGAGTCACTCCTCAGCAAGCCCACCGCCTCGGGGGCCTACCTGCCCAATCCCACCGCTGTTCAGGTGGTCCTCCCCAACAAGGTCTGGGCCTTTGACAGCACCTGGAAGCGCTCCACGGATCCGACCAACGCAAACTACGTCAATCCGGGAGCCGAGTGGATCAACGAGTACTATCCTGACATTCCCGCGTTCAACGACCCGACCGCCAAGAATCACCCCCGCATCAGCACCCAGTCCGAGAACCCCGCCAATTACGTTGGCTGGAGCCAGGTGCCGATCAACTGGATCGATTCCGAGGCCTCGCCCGCCAACCGCGCCCACAACACCACCTCCGCCCGTCTCGCTCGCTCCCGCGTGACCTCCAGCGCCTTCGTCTGGCAGGGCAGCTTCCTCGACAAGTCCATCATCGGCACCTGGGGCGTCCGCAAGGACATCGCCAAGTCCTGGGACAAGTCCATCACCTCCTCCGGCACCTACGGCGCCAACGCCGCGTCCCGTGGTGTGATCGATCTGTCGAAGGAAAAGTACTTCCTTCCCGAGGGCGCCAGCAACCGTCTGCAGATGACCTCCCACAGCTGGATGGTGGTCGCTCACTTGAATGACCTCCCCGGCGTCAAGAGCCTCCTCGCCAGCAGTCCGGTCAACATCAGCCTGTTCTACAACAAGTCCTCCAACTTCCAGCCCTCCGCCCAGCGTGTGGACATCTACGGCGAGCCCCTCTCGCCCCCGACTGGCACCACGGTGGACAAGGGCCTGCTGCTCGAGACCAAGAATGGCCGCTACTCCCTCAAGCTGACCAAGTATGAGACCGCCTCCAAGAACGTCTCGAATGAGGCGCTCTCCGGTGGTTTCTGGTTCATCGGCGCCTCGCAGACCTGGTCGGGCAATTGGGCCAACCGCTTCCAGTACAACTGGACGGGTGACCGCATCAGCGACGCCGTTCCCGAGCCTGATCCCACGCAGACCCAGTACAACTACGGTCAGGCCCCGGGCGAGACGCTCGAGCAGGCCCAGAAGCGCGAGGCTGCCGCCGTCGCCGCCTGGCGCACCTGGCAGGCTGCCCTCGATCCCCGTTTCTACTCCGCGTGGAAACTCGACCTCAGCACGCCCACCAAGGGCGCCGGCTCCGGCCTGAACGCCACGGTTCCCTCAGGCATGGCCGTCACCGAGGACAGCGTCTCGAAGGGCTACGAGCTCGAGCTCAATGCCATGATCACCAAGAATTGGAGGCTCACCCTCAACGGCGCCAAGACCGAGGCCCAGCGCAACAACGTCGGTGGCGCGGCCCTCACTGACTTCGTCTCCAAGTACGAGACTGCGTTGAACAGCACCGCCGCGGGCGACCTGCGCATCTGGTGGGGCGGCCCCGGCAACGAGACCACCCTCTATCAGTGGAACAAGAACTTCGGTTCGAACTACCACATGCTCAAGCTGCAGGAAGGCACCAATGTGCCGGAACTGCGCAAGTGGCGCTTCAACGTCGTGACGAACTACGATTTCGACAAGGGCCTGCTCAAGGGCTTCAACGTCGGCACCGCAGTGCGCTACGAATCCTCGATCGTCATCGGTTATCCGGTGATGGAGGGTGCTGTGAAAACCCAGGCTTACTATGATATCGCCAATCCCTACCGTGGGGATGACGAGCTCAACTTTGACTTCTGGGTCGGCTACAGCCGTCGCATCTCGAAGAGCATCCTTTGGAACCTTCAGCTCAACGTCAGAAACGCCTTCGTGGGCAATGAGC
>JAHFTI010000449.1 GCA_023265535.1 Opitutaceae bacterium | reverse complement strand
TGATCTGGTAGAGGGGCAGCAGCAGGGCGATCGGTGGCAGCATCGTCGTTGCCATGAACGCCAGGATCAGCCAACTCCGACCGGGGAACCGGAAGCGCGAGAACGCGTAGGCCGCCACGGTGCCGACGCTCACGCCCACGAACGTCGTCACGGACGCGATCAGCAGGCTGTTCGACATGGCCGCCCGGAACTCCTGGGCCTGGCTGTCCGCCGGCGAGCCGCCGATGGTCAGGTCGACGAACCGCTGGAGGCTGATGTGGGCCGGGATCCAGGACAGCGGGCGCGTCAGCAGGTCGACCTTGTCCGCGACGCTCGAGATCAGCAGCCAGGCGAACGGCGCGAGGATCACGACGAGCGCGATTGCGATGCCCGCATAGATGAACAACGCCCTGGTGATGCGGCCGACGGTGATGGGTCGGCGTCGCCTGGGCTGGCGCGGTGTCGCCGCGGAGACCGTCGACGAAGCCCCTCCGCCTGCAGACCCGGAAGCTGGGGTCCTCATGAGCTGGTCGATCCCGTTCGCCTGAGCAGCCACAGGTAGACGGCTGCCAGGAGCATGATCGCGATGGCGATGAGATACCCGAGAGCCGCGCCCTGCCCGAAGTCATAACCCTGGTAGGCCGTTCGGTAGGCATAGATGGCCACGGTCTGCGTGGAGCTTGCCGGGCCGCCGCCGGTCATGATCCAGATCACGTCGAAGACCTTGAACGCTTCCATCGTGCGCAGGACCAGGACGATCAGGATGATTGGGGTCAGCAGGGGCAGGATGATGCGCCGGAAGATGGCGATGGATCCTGCGCCGTCGACCCGGGCGGCTTCGAAGAGCCCGCGGTCGATCCCCTGCAATCCGGCGAGGATGAGGATGGCGCAGAAGGGGGTCATCTTCCAGACGTCGGCGATGATCACCATCCACATGGCCGTGCTGTCCTGGGACAGCCACGGCACGTAGTCATGCACGAGCCCGACCTGGTTGAGCAGGGCGTTGAGCGAGCCATAGGTGGCGTTATCGATCCAGCGCCACATCAGGGCGTTGACGATCGTGGGCAGGGCCCAGGGCAGGATCACCAGTGACCGAAGGACCCAGCGAAACCGCATGGGCTGATCCATCAGCATGGCGAGACCGACGCCGAGGCTGAGCTCGAGCACGGTCGTCACGATCGTGAAGAAGGCTGCCTTGTAGACGGAGTCCCAGAAGCCTGGGCTCGTGAGTTGGGTGATGTAGTTGCCCAGGCCGACGAATGGCTCCACGCCAGGGCGCGTCAGCTGGATGTCGAACAGGCTCATCCACGCGGCCCGGCCAAGCGGAACCACGACGACGAGGAGAATGACGAAGGCAGCGGGGGCCACAAAGGCCGCCGCCACCCACGCCTCGGGCCATGGTTTCGACCACGTCGAAGGTGCGCGACGAGGCGTCCCCGCCGTCATGGTCGAATCGCCCTTCAGGATGCTCGGAGACTACCGGGCGGTCACTGCTGGAACGTCGCCAACTGCGCGGCAACGCCGTCGAGCGCTTGCTGCGGGTCCATCTTTGCGAGGAGCGTCTGCTGGATGGCGTCCTGCAGCGCATTCGAGAGCTTGGTGTAGTACGGCACCACGGGCCGGGCCACGAGACCGGCGAACTGGATCTTCGCAGCGGCGAAGAGATCGGGGTTCCCCTTCGTGACGTCCGCCTTGTCGAAGGATGCCTTCCACATGGGCAGGGCGTTCGCGACGTCCATCTCCTGCGAGCTCTCGCTGGCCAGGAACAGGGCGTACGCAAGCGCTTCGTTCGGATGCTTCGTCGTGGTGGTCACGGCCAGGCTCATGCCGCCATTCACGCCACTTGTCGTCACGCTGCCCTCGCCGGGGCTCGGAACGACCTTGATCTTGCCCGCGACCGTCGACTTGCTGGGATCGTTCATGACACTCAGACCGTAGGTCCAGTTGAGGGCCATGGCCGACTGGCCGGCGCTCATGACGCTGTTGACGTCGTCCTCGGTCTGGCTCAGGGAAGCCGGATCGACCAGGCCTTCATCGATCAGCTTCCTCATGAAGGTCAACGCCGCGAGACCACCACCCTGGTTGAAGAGCGCCTTGCCGCTGGCGTCGACGAAATCGGAGCTGCCGAACGCCGCAGAGAGCTGCGTCCAGTCGCAAATGACGGCCTCGGCCTGCTTCCAGCTGGCGGTCATCGGGTACTTGACTCCGGTGGCCTTGATCAGCTTTGCGTCGGCCTCGACTTCATCCCATGTCTTCGGGGCCGTGGTGATGCCGGCTTTGGCGAACATGTCGGTGTTGTAGAAGAAGAACTTGGTGTCATTGATCCATGGCACGCCATAGACCTTGCCGTTGTACTTCGCTGAGGTCCAGGCAGAATCGAAGACGCCCGAAGTGAAGTCAGCCGGAATGCTGGCGGTGATGTCGGACACGATGTTGGCCTTGACCAGTTCGGCCGGCCATGGCGTATCCATCAGCACGACGTCGTACTTGCCGCTCCCGCCCACCTGAGCGGTGACGATCTTGTCGTGGAGCGAGTCGTACGCGACGAGTTCGGGATTGACGGTGATGTTCGGATAGGCCTTGGTGAAGGCATCGTCCATCGCCTGGATGTCGCTGGCGCTATAGGCGGCCTGCTGCATGAGCAGGACATTCAGCGTCATGGACGTTGTGGTATCGATCGCCTGGGACGCGCCCGCCGGCTGGCTGGCGACTGGTGACGAAGTCGCCGAGCCGCTGGAGCAAGCCGAGGCCGCAAAGAGCACGGCCGCAGCCGTGCCTACGAGCCGCCACGCGATCCCGCGTGTTGCGGCAACGGACCGAGTCATGGTTCCACCTCCATGGACAGATGGCCGCTGGCACGGCCCTGGTTGAGCGTCCGATCTGTGCGATGGCGCCTGCACCGCGAGGTGTGCCTGGAGCACGAACCGGGCGGCCTCTTCGACGCCTGCCAGACCAGACCTGGCGCCGAGGTTTGCCGATGCTGAACATCCGGCTGGAGCGGACCGCTGATCCGCGTTACGCCGGCGCATGGGCTCAGGGAAAGGGAGAGGCTCCTCTTCGGTGCCGCCCGAATGAGGACCGCCTCGCGACCGAGAACGGTGAAGCTGTCCAGCATTGCGACGCCGCGATGCTCAGGCATCTCTCTCGACTCGACCGCTGACGGTGAAGGCCCCGAAGAGGGCGGAAGGTGCCGCCCGTTCGCGAGCGAGTTGGAGAGCCGCGGCGATCGCCCCGACGACCGTGGCGTTCGGCCCGAGCCCGGAGACACAGAGGCGTGGAATCGCCGGGAGCCGCCCTGTCAACCGCGCCGCAAGATCAGTCAGGTACGGGCGGAGGGATCGGCCAATGACGCCGTCCAGGATGATGACCTCCGGGTCGACGATGGCCGTAACCGCGGCCAGCGCCAGTGCCGTGTCGTCGAGAAGCTCCTCGATGATGCGTCTGGCGACCGGGTCCCCCGCCGCCGCGGCGCTGAAGATCAACCCCGGGGTCATCGGCTGGCCCGCCATCGAAGTAGCGGCTCCCGCCGCCATCAGCGCGATGGCGCGACTCGCGATTGACCGGCTGGCGGCCAGCTTCTCCAGGCCACCGTATCCACCCGGTGGCTCACCAGTCTCTGTGGCCTGACCGAGTCGGAGAGCGTGGAGCTGCTCACGGCTGGTCAACAGGTAGCCGAGCTCCCCGGCTGCATTGTGCCGGCCCTTCACCAAGCGGCCATTGGCCACGACTGCGGCGCCGATGCCGGCCCCCATCACGACGGTGACGAAGTCGCGCAGTCCCCGAGCGTCGCCTCGCCAGGCATGGGCGAGGGCGGCCAGGTTGGCATCGTTCTCGACGAGGAAGGGAGCATCAAGCATGGCACGGAGGTGGCCTACGATCTCGAAGTCCTGCCAGTCGAGTGCCGGTCCCTCGACAGCTCTGCCCGTGTCCGGATCCAGGATGGCCGGGATACCGACGGCGACGGCGTCAACGTGAAGACCGCGCCTCGAGGCTTCCGCCTGGAGCGCGAAGATCGTCGCCGAGAGGGCCGGAAGGGCTCCACCCTCCCCCTCCGTAGT
>JAHFTI010000448.1 GCA_023265535.1 Opitutaceae bacterium | reverse complement strand
GCTTGCGCGAGCTGCGCCCGTCGCTGCCGTCATTGCCCTTGGAGCCCTTGCCGCCCTGGGAGCCGTCGTTGCCCTTGCTGCCGTCGGAGCCATCGCTCCCCGAGCCATCACTGCCGCTGCTCCCGTCGCTCCCGGAGTTGCCCGAGCTGCCATCGCTGCCGGAACTGCCGTCATTGCCGGAGCCGGAATTGCCGTCGCTTCCCCTGCCCGAATTGCCATCGGAGCCCTTGCCGCCGGAGTTGCCGTCATTGCCCTGGCTTCCCTTGCCGCCACTGGCGCCACCAGACCCGCTCGAGCCGCTGCTCCCGGAGTTCGACCCGGAGGACCCGGGCCCCGTCCCCGCACGCTGCCAGGAGGAGATGCCCACGTCGTCGGAAAACACCTTGAAGGGAAGCACGAGCACGTTGCCCATGCGGCTGAAGCGCTTGTTCTGCACGTTCTTTCCGAGCTGCGGCAGGCTCAGGCTGATCAGGGAGCCGTCCACGCGCCAGGTGCCGTTGTCACGGATGTCCTGGCCATTGCCCACCGAGGCGAAACTGAGACCGCCGCCCGTGGAAAAGCCCAGCGTGACCGTGACGCCTGCCTCGGGCGTGGCGCCGCCGCCGTCGGACGTGAGCTGCCAGCTGCCGATAAGCCCGTCCTGCGGGGAGGCCGCACACAGGACACAACCGAGGGCCAGCCAAAGCAGGCCGAAAAGCGTAACCAGTTTCCGGATACAGGAGACAGGCTTCATGGGGAACCTCGCGTGTTGGGGTGAACCGCGCGGCGGCCCGGGGGGCGCCGTACCCGTGAAGCATGGGGCAAAAAACAAAAAAGGCGAAGCCCCCATTTCGGGAGACTTCGCCTTTTTGACACTCCGCAAGGGAGTGCGGCAAAAAGCCTTAGTTGGCGGCGACGACGGCCTCGGTGGAGGCGGCGTTGTCGTAGCGCTTGGCCTTGACGGCCATGGCGGCCTTGCCCGTGCGCTCGCGGAGGTAGTAGAGGCGGGCCTTCATGTTCTCGGACACGCGATCGATCTCGATCGTGTCGATGTTCGGGCTGTTCACGGGGAACACGCGCTCGACGCCCTCGCCGTAGCTGATGCGGCGGACCGTGAAGGTCTCGTGGATGCCGCTACCCTTGCGGGCGATGACGATGCCAGCGAAAATCTGAATGCGCTCTTTGTCGCCTTCACGCACCTTGGTGTGCACACGCACGCCATCACCCACCTTGAAGGACGGGGTGTTGGACTTAACCTGGGCGGCGGTGATGTCTTTGATGATCTGGTTCATAACAGTTTATTTGAGTAAATCGGGTCGGACAGAGCGGGTTTTCTCAACACTTTTCGCATGGCGCCACTTTTCGATTTCGGCATGGTTTCCGGAGAGCAGGACGCTCGGGATGGACATGCCGCGAAACTCGGCGGGACGCGTGTACTGAGGAAAGTCGAGCAACTTGTTCGTGAAACTCTCGTGCGTCAATGACTTTTCCTCTCCTAAAACACCGGGTATGAAGCGGCTGAGCGCATCGATCACAACAGCTGCGGCAATTGTGCCATTGGTAAGCACATAGTCGCCGATGCTGATCTCCTGGTCGATCAGGGTGTCGCGGATGCGCTGGTCGATGCCCTCATAATGGCCGCTCAGCATGACGAGGTGGGTCTCCTTGGAGAGCTCCTCCGCCATCTTGGTGCTGAAGGGGGCGCCGTCGGGCGTCAGGTAGATGCGCCGGCAGCCCGGTTTCTGGAGCTGCTCGATGGCGGCGAAGACCGGCTCGGGCTTCATGATCATGCCTGCACCGCCGCCGAAGGGGCGGTCGTCCGCGGTGCGATGCTTGTCCGTGCACCAGGTGCGCAGGTCGTGCACCTTCACCGACAGCAGCCCGCGCTCCAAGCCCTTGCCGAGGATGCTCTCGGCGAGGAAGCCGTCGAGCATGCGCGGAAAGAGGGTGAGGACGTCGATATGGACGGGCATGGGAGGGAGGTCAGAGGCCGGATTTCGGACGTCGGATGTCGGATTTCGGACGTCGGAGGTTGATATCGGGCGTCGGAGGCTGGCCGGGTACCGGAAGTCGGAGATCGGGCTCCGGACGTCGGAGGCTGGAGGCAGCTCGACGGTCGGAGACGGAAATGACTGCGAGGAATGGAAATGCAAAAGCCTCGGCAGGGCCGAGGCTTCAATGACTCAAGGGACAGGCCGGGGCTGGTGACCGGGGTGTGGCTGGGCCACACACGCCGATCCTTCGCTCCCCAAGACCGTGCCTCTTAGGCGGTCGCCACAGCGGCCTTGCGGGCGCGCTTGATGATGGCGTTGGCGGTCTCGGTCGGGGTGGCGCCATTGGCGACCCAGTAGTCGACGCGAGCGAGGTCCAGCTTCACCTGGGTGCCTGCAGCCTTGTTGGTGGGCTGATACTGACCGAGCACCTCGACAGCGGCGCCGTCACGGCGAGAACGAGCCTCGGCGACAACAACGCGATAGTAGGGCTTATGGACCGCGCCGACGCGCGTGAGACGGATTTTGAGTGCCATGTGATGAAAATTCCTGTGCTTGCTAGTAAGTGAAAAGTTGAGGAGTGCAGTCACCGATAAATGGCTTGTCAAGCCTCGACTCCCGGAGTCTTTTCAGCCTTCACCCATTTTTTTATGCTCAAAGCTGGTATCGTCGGGCTCCCCAACGTGGGAAAATCCACTCTCTTTAACGCAGTCACCCGCTCGCGCAAGGCGGAAGCTGCCAACTATCCGTTTTGCACGATCGACCCCAACGTGGGTGTCGTCATCGTCCCCGACGAGCGCCTCCCCGTCCTCGCCAAGCTGGCCAAGACGGGCGTCCAGGTGCCCGCCGCCATCGAGTTCGTCGACATCGCCGGCCTCGTGCGCGGCGCCTCGAAGGGCGAGGGCCTCGGCAACCAGTTCCTCGCCAACATCCGCGAGGTCGATGCGATCGTGCACGTGGTGCGCTGCTTCGAGGATGCGGACGTCGTGCATACGATGGGCCCCGTCGATCCCCTGCGCGACATCGAGGTCATCATCACCGAGCTGAACCTGGCCGACCTCGACGCCTGCCAGAAGCGCCTCGACAAGACCCAGAAGAAGGCCAAGAGCGGCGACAAGGATGCCCAGGCCGAATGCGCGCTGCTCGAACGCCTCATCCCCCACCTCAACGACAACAAGCCCGCCAACACCCTTCCCGCCAACGAGGACGAGGTGCGCCTGATGAAGCTCTTCCAGCTTCTCTCCGCCAAGCCGGTCATCTACGCCTGCAATGTCGCGGAGGGCGAGCTGGCCAACGCCGACGCCATCCCCTTCGTGCAGGCCGTCGCCGCCTTCGTGCGCGAGCACCACGACGCCTCCTACGTTCCGATCAGCGCCAAGATCGAGGCCGAGCTCATCGACCTCCCCCCGGAAGAGGCCAAGGCCTTCCTGCTGGACCTCGGGGTCTCCGACTCCGGCGTGTCCAACCTGATCCGCGGCGCCTATTCGCTGCTCGGCCTGGCCACCTACTTCACCGCCGGTGAGAAGGAAGCCCGCGCCTGGACCATCAAGAAGGGCATGAAGGCCCCGCAGGCCGCCGGCGTCATCCACACCGACTTCGAGAAGAAGTTCATCAAGGCCGAGGTCGTGACCTACGACGAGCTGGTGAAGTACGGTTCCCGCGAAGCCGCCCGCGAGGCCGGCCGCTACCGCCTCGAGGGCAAGGACTACGTCTTCCAGGACGGCGACGTGGCCCTGTTCCGCATCGGCAACTCCTGAGCCGCCCCACGCACGCGCGCAAGCCGCCAAGCCCGCGCGCGGCACCCTGAGTTTTCAAGGCCCTCCCCGGAGGGCCTTTTTTGCGCCCAGTCCCCCGCCCCCCCCGGGCCGCCCCGGCCCACTCCGTGCCCAGCCGGCAGCGGGCCGAGGCGTGCACAAAAAAACCGGCACCTTTCGGGGCCGGTTCGAGGAAGGACGGGCAGCTGCTCAGAAGCGCAGCGACACGCGGTCGCCGCGCGAGCCGCCAAGGCGGCGGGCGGCGGATTCGCTGAGGGCATCCTCGCTCAGGCGGCTGAGCAGGCGGTCCTGGCGGCGCGACTGGGTGTTGGTCTCGGTGGCG
>JAHFTI010000447.1 GCA_023265535.1 Opitutaceae bacterium | reverse complement strand
ACGTCACCCTCGGCAACGGCCTCTTCACCGTGAACGCCGTGGGCATCAGCCAGACCGGCGCGGTCTCCCAGGCCTACGGCCCCGGCGAGCGCGTCCTCGGTGACGGCGGCGCCGTCGCCCAGGCCACGGGCTCCGGCTCCGCGGTCTTCAACGCCGGCACCGGTGCCATCAACCTCACCGGCTCGAACAGCTTCACCGGCACCGTCAGCCTCAACAATAGCGGCAGCGCCAACGTCGCCCTCACGAACACGGGCAGCGTGGCCCTGGCCACCTCCACCCTCGGCTCCGGCACGCTCACGGTCACCTCCGTCGGCGGTGGCATTACCCAGACGGGTGCCATCACCAAGAGCGGCGGCAGCGCCAGCTTCCGCCTCGATGGGGGCTCCAGCCAGGACATCCTCCTCCACACCCATGCCAACAACTTCGGCGGCGGCGTGAGCTTCGGCACCGCCAACGGTGGCTCGATTCGCGACCTTGGCCTGCGCAATGACAACAGCGCCGCCACCCTCGGCAGCCTGCCCGCCAACCTCCGCAATCTCAGCGTGTATTTCCCTGGGACTGCCATCGCATTGCCCGCCCTCTCCATCACGGGTTATCTCTCCATCACATCGGGAGGCCCCATCACCCAGTCGGGCGCCGCTTTCGTCGCCGGCAATTCGATTTTCAACGCCGGCGGCAATTCCATCGCCCTCACGCAGGCCAACAACTTCACCGGCCTGGTCAGCCTCGGCAACACCGGGGCAAACAACGTCGCGATCACCGACATCAACGGCCTCGTCTTTGGCGACTGCTTGCTGGGCAGCGGCACGCTCACTGTCAACGCCGTGGGCATCACCCAGGCCGGCGCCCTCACCCAGGCCGCCGGCGCGGGTGCCACCAGCTTCAACGGTGGCGCGGGCGTCATCGCCCTCGACCAGGCCAACAACTTCACCGGCCTGCTCACGCTCACCAACACGGGCGCGAACAATGTCTCTGTCGTCGACATCAACACGCTCTCACTCGGCTCCTCTTCGGTCGGTGGCAATCTCGCCATCACCACAGGCGGCGCCCTCTCGCTCGGCGGCACCGTCGCCGCGGGCGGCAGCCAGGGCTACAGCAACGCCATCACCCTCACCGGCGCCACCACCCTGACGGGCACCACCCTCACCCTGGCCGGCACCCTCACGGGTGCGGGCAACGACCTCACGCTCGGCTTCTCCGGCGGCAACCCGGTCGACGGCGCCGTGCTCACCGGCCTGCGAGACCTCACCACCAACGCAGGCACCACCACCCTGCGCGGCACGGTCACCACCTCGCGCAACCAGACCTACAACACCGCCGCGATCCTCGGCGCCGATGTCACCCTCAACTCCACCACGGGCGCCATCAGCTTCGGCTCGACGATCTCGGGCGCAGGCCGCGCGCTCTCCATGACCGCCACCCAGGCCGACATCACCGTCACCGGCGACGTTGGCGCCCCCACCGCTCGCCTCGCCAGCCTCTCCGCCAACGGCCGGAACCTGATCTTCGGCGGCGACATCTGGACGGAGGGCAACATCGTCCTGGGCATCGGCAACGCGAACAGCTCCGCCTCGAACGATTCGCTCCGCTTCAACATCGACACCACCACGGCCCGCAATACCCGCGTCGATTCCGCCACCGGCGAGATCATCCTGGGCAGCGGCTCCGCCGGTTCCCCCGCCAAGACTGGCGTCCCCCTGCGCTCCTCGATCTTCAAGAGCAATGAGGGCAACCTCGCCCTCTTCGCCCGCAAGATCACCGTCCAGCCCTTCGAGCGCCTCACCGTGCGCAATGGCTCGCTCATAGCCCTGGCCGACGGCACCGGCGCCACCGACGGCATCACCCTGAGCAACACCGCCGTCTCGCGCTTCCTCGTGCTCGCCACCGCGAACACCTCCGCCCCTTCCGTCACCCTGCGCTCCCGCCTGCCGGGCGACATCATCCTCGCCGAGGGCACCTCGATCGTGAAGGACAACGGCACCGATCTCGTCGCCGGTTCCGTGCTCTTCTTCAACAAGGCCTTCTCCGGCGAGATGCCCACGCGCACCAAGTTCGTCCCGATGACCGGCTCCACTCCCGACGCCGGCTCCATCGACTACCTCACCAACACGGGCAACGTGCCCACGGGTAGCGGCGCCGGCTACTTCAACATCCTCCCGGACTCCGCCGGCAACGTGCAGACCGTGTACGTCGCCGACCTGATGACCTTCAATGTCTTCAGGCCCATGCGCGCGAACCTGGTCTACCTCGACCTCGCCACCGTGCCCGGCTTCGAGACCGCCCGCAACGACTTCATCACGCCCCCGAAGTTCGGCTCCGTATCCGAAATTCCGATACGCACGCTCAATTCCACCGGCGCCGTGTTCAGCTCCGCCCTGTTCACCCCGACCATCCCGGTCATGACCAATGAGCTCGACATCCTCGAGAAGCAGCGCGAGCTCTCCCTGCCCGGCACCGAGGACATCATCGTCCTCCCCGAGGCGGACCTCTCCGCCGGCGTGCTCGAGCACCTGCGCGCCCTCGGCATCTACGCCCGCACCATGCACCCCTCGGAGCGTGTCTCGCGCGACAAGCGCGCCGGCATCTTCATCGCCGTGCCCGCGACGACCACGCCCAAGATCTCCGACTACGAGCTCGCCAACACCCGCGTCGCCGACAAGGCCGTCCGCGAGGTCATCCGCCTCGCCTCCGAGGCAGGCCTGTTCACCGAGAACCAGGAGCGCCTCGAGCAGGTCAGCCGCTCCCTCACCACGAGCTTCGAGGCCTTCTCCGCGGTCAACCAGACCGGCGGCGCCCGCGAGTTCCGCACCTGGCTCGAGTCGCGCCGCGACGCCGACGCCACCCGCGTGCTCGAGTTCCTGGGCAACCTCCGCTCCACACTGGCACGGATCGAGCTTCTCGGACTCACCCGCCAGGAACTGGAGGGCTCGCTCGCGCAGATCTATGGAAGCATCCTCAAGACCAAGCTCGGAACCGACCCGGAATTTATCCGCGCCCTCGTGCAGGACTTGCCAAGCACTCCTCCACTTGCTAGTCTCTAAACGCTTTCTCCCCGCTGAATTATCCGCAGCACACCCCTGCTGATCGGCCCCCGCCCCCACATGATCAACATCGACGAATTGTTGGCTCCTGTCAGTGATGCCGCACCCTGCGGCGAGGACCCCTGGTCCACCGGCGTGCTCTCGGAACTCGAGACGCTCGCCGCCGGCAAACCGGAGACCCAGTTTTCCGCCGCCGAGGACCCCGACTGGCCCCGCCTGAGGCAACGCGCCCTCGCCATTGCGGCCGAAACGAAGGATCTGCGCGTCGCCTCCATCCTGGCCTCCACGCTGATGCGCACGGACGGCCTCGCAGGCTTCCTCGATGGCGTGCGCCTGATGCGTGGCTACCTTGAGAACTACTGGGAAACGGTCTTCCCCCTGCTCGACGAGAGCGAAGGCAACGACCCCTATGAGCGCATCAACGCCCTCAGCAACCTCGCCGCCCCCCTGGGCGCCGATGGCGACCTGTTGAAGGTGGTCTCCGGACTGCGCACCCTGCCCCTGCTTTCCGCCCCGCGCTCCGGGCGTTTCTCGCTCGCGCATTACCACGCGGTGCGCGAGGCCTCGGAGTGGCCCGCCGATGCGGGCCCCGCCCCCACCAAGGCACTGCTCGACGCCGCCAAGCAGGAACTCGGCCCCGATGTCGTGGCCGCCATCGCCGCCGACGCCCACGCGATTTCCGACGAACTCAAGGCCATCGAGCAGCTTTTCAAGGACAAGGCCGGGCCTTCCTCCTTCCCCAGCTTCGATGCCGTGCAGCGCGAGCTTAAGCATATCTTCTCATGGCTCGATCAGGCGGAGGACGCTCCCGCCGCCTCCGCCCCGCAGGACTCCGTCAAAAAGGGCTCTGCCTCCGCCTCCCAGGCCCCCTCCGGCACTTCCGAGGGAACCGACTTCGCCAGTCCCTCCATCGACGGCGAGGTGCGCAATCGCGACGACGTCGTGCGAGCCCTCGAGGCCATCATTTCCTACTACAGGAAATGTGAGCCCTCCAGTCCTGTTCCCTTTCTACTAATGCGCGCAAAACGCATTGTTCCAATGGA
>JAHFTI010000037.1 GCA_023265535.1 Opitutaceae bacterium | reverse complement strand
CTGCAATTGCCTCGATCGGGCGGGGCAATTGCAGGCGGTGGCGATGCCCGCCGGGGAAGCCTTCAGCTTCGTGCGGCTCGACCAGGGTGTGCAGCTTCACGTTGCCGGTGTGACGAAGAACGTCCTGTTCTACGGCCCCGACATGGTGCGTGTCAGCGCGCACCTTGGGAAGACGCACACCCAGCAGCCCAGCCTGGTGGTCGTTGCCTCAGCTGCGACGTTGCCCTTCACCCTCGAGGACGCTGCGCAGTCCCTCACGATTGTCGGAGGGAAGCTGCGCATCGTCGCAGACAAGCGCACCGGTGCCCTCGCGTTCTTTCGTGCCGACGGCCGTGAGCTCACCCGTGAACGCAACGAGCAGCCGGCCACCCTCAGGGAGGTGATGATTTCCGGTGAGCCCAGCTACGAGATCAGCCACAGCTTCACGCTCGATCCACGCGAGTCCTTGTATGGGCTGGGCCAATACAACCGTCCCTACATGGATTATCGCGGCCAGGAGGTCCTGATGGTCCAGACCAACATCGGCACCGTCGTGCCCTTTCTCCTCTCGACCCGGCGTTACGGAATCCTCTGGGACATCTATTCGAAGATGACCTTCAGGGACGACGCGACCGGTGCCACGCTCTGGGCGGAAAGCGCCCCCGCGGGGGTGGACTACTATCTCGTCGCAGGCGACGACATGGACGGCGTCATCGCCGGCTACCGCACCCTGACCGGTGCTGCGCCGATGTTTCCCAAGCAGGCCTTCGGGCTCTTCATGAGCAAGGAGCGCTACAAGACGCAGGATCGCCTCATCGAGGTCGTGAAACGTTTTCGCGAGGAGGGCTTCCCCCTCGATTACATCGTGCAGGACTGGCAGTATTGGGGCGAAGCCGACGGCTCGTGGAGCGGCATGACCTGGACCAAGGACCGCTATCCCGATCCCAAGGGCCTCACCCGCACCCTGCATGACGAGCTTCACGTGAAGCTCATGAACTCGATCTGGCCCTCGGTGGGCAATGACACCGCGCTGGCCGCTGAGCTCGACGCCAAGGGCCTGCGCTTCCCGCCTCTGCATTGGATTTCGAAAAAGGCCCGCATCTACGACGCGTTCAGCGCCGAGGGGCGTGCGATCTATTTCAAGCACATCAGGCAGGGGCTCCTCGATGTCGGCGTGGATGCCCTCTGGATGGATGGCACCGAGGTGGAGGTGGGCGGCGCCTGCCACGATGCCGGCGAGGTCGAGCGCGACATCAAGCAGCTGGGCCGCAATGCACTTGGCGACTTCACGCGCTACCTCAACCCCTACAGCCTCGTGACCACCCAGGGCACCTACGAGGGGCAGCGCGCCCTGACGGACAAGCGTGTGCTCACCCTCACGCGCTCGGCCTGGGCGGGCCAGCAGCGTTATGCCGCGATGCCGTGGTCAGGAGACACGACCGCGAGTTGGGAGACGCTTCGTCAGCAGATATCCGGCGGCATCAACATCGCCATGGCGGGGCTTCCCTACTGGACGCAGGACACCGGAGGATTCTTCGTGAACTATCCGAGCGGGGAGCGTGACCCGGAGTACCAGGAACTGTACGCCCGCTGGAACCAGTTTGCGATTTTCAACCCGATCTACCGCATCCACGGCACCAACATCGAGCGGGAGCCGTACCTCTTCAAGACACTCGCGCCCGAGATTTACAGGTCGCTCCACGGCGCGGCCCGGTTGCGCTACTCGCTGCTTCCGTACCTCTACTCCCTTGCCTGGCAGAGCACCGCCTCCAGCTACACGATGATGCGTGGCCTGCCCATGGATTTCCCCGATGATCCGCTGCTGCGCAAGACGGACGATGTGTTCATGTTCGGCCCAGCCTTCCTCGTGCATCCCGTCACGCGTGCGATGTACCATGTCAGCCTTCCCCCCGCACCCACGATTCCGCTCGCCGTGTTGCGGACTCCCGAGGGGCGCCCGGGTCTTGCCGTCCAGTATTTCGAGGGCACCGATTTCAACCGCGCCGCCGGGAGCACCACCGATGAGAAGTTGGATCACACCTGGCCTGCTCCTCCCCTGGCCAATCCTCCTCCCGGCCTGACGGGGGTGGAGCAATTCTCCGCCCGCTGGGAAGGGGCGCTCACCGCGTCTGAATCCGGCGAACATGAGCTTGGCGTGGAATATGACGATGGGGCGCGCCTGTACCTTGATGGCAGGCTCCTGCTGGAGGATTGGAGTTTCGGGCCCAAGCGTTACAGGGGGGCCAAGGTCTCCCTGGTCAAAGGCCAGAGCTACCCCTTGAAGGTGGAGTTTCACCAGGGCGCGTATGCGCGCGCCTTTCGGCTCTGCCTGCGCACGCCGTCGCAGCTGAGCGAGCTTGCCGGCTCCAAGAGGGAGCTCGACAACCGCATGTCGACGTTGCTTCCCGCAGGCTCGGACTGGTACGATTTCTGGACGGGGCGGCGCCACGCAGGCGGCCAGACGGTCACCCAACATTGTGACCTGGGCCTCTTCCCCGTGTATGTGCGCAGCGGGTCCATCGTTCCCATGGGGCCGGAGGACCTGAACTACGCGACGGAGCGTCCCGAGGCGCCCTACACCGTGCGCATCTACACGGGGGCGAATGGCCGTTTCACGATCTACGAGGATGACAACGAGACCTACGCCTACGAGAAGGGGGAACGCGCCACCTACGACCTCGTCTGGGATGATGCCGCCAGGACGCTGCACGTGGGCCCGCGTCAGGGGGCGTTTCCTGGCATGGTCAGGCAGCGACAGCTTGAGGTGGTCCTGGTCGGGACGGCACTGGACTCGGCACAGGCCACGCGTTCCGTTCGCTACGAAGGCACTGCCTTGGACGTGAAATTTCCCTGAGGCGGGGTGTTGGGCGGCGGGGTAGGGAGGCGGACCTTGGCGAAGGGAGGGGCGGGCGCTGTGCGCTGTGCGCGGGGCCGCCTCCCGTTGGGCCCTGTCGGACCTGGGCAGGCAGGCCACTCAGGGCAGGGCCCGATAGCGGAAATTCCTGAAGCGGACCTCCCCGCTGCCTGCCGCGATGAGCGCGGGGCGCAGGCTCAGGAAGCCGCCCGCCACGTTGTGATGGTAGCCGGAAACCTCGAAGTTCATCCAGTGTTTGCTCCAGGTCTTCCCGTCGGGGCTGTACCACACGGAAACGAGGTGGTGGTTGTTTCTCAGTCGGAGATGAAAGTGGGTGCCGAGCTGCGCGGGCTTGTCGAAGGTCGTGAGGTCGCCCTTCCAGTACTCGATCATCTTTTCCTTCGAGAAACCGAGGCCCGCGAAGAGTCGTTCGCTATAGAAAAGGGTGAGCCCTCCGGTGGCGCCTTCATCGCAGTCGATCTCGACCTCGATCTCATAGGCCTGGTCGCCGGTGACGAAGGAGAGCGGCGAGCAATCCTTCGGTGAGCTGCCCGCGGCCTTGAGCACAAGCGCGCCCTTCTCGTGGCGGAAGCGCCCCTCCTTTGGCGCACCCTGCTGGAAGAAGCTCCATTGGGTTCCGATCTTGTTCGTGCTGAAATCATCGGAGTAGGCGAAGCCGGGTGTGACTGCCTCGCCGCCCTTGGGCATGGGCATAGGCCGCGCGATATCTGCGCCCGTGGACTTCACCCAGCCATCCGCGGTCCACTCCACGGGCTCAAGGAGGGTCTGGCGACCGAGGTTGTAGTAGCCGTTCTCGTAGCCGTGGTACACGAGGTACCATTGTTTGCCGTCTGGACCCTCGACGAGGGTGGCATGTCCGCGCGACCACCATTTTTCGGCGGCGCTCTGCGTGCGAGAGACCGGGTTGTAGGGGGAGTTCTCCCAGGGGCCCTCCAGGCTCTTCGCGCGTGCCATGATCACCATGTGGCTGGTGGCGGGGCCGGCGGTGCCGCCCTCGGCGAGGACCATGTAGTAATACTCGCCGTGGTGCAGGATCTTGGGGCCTTCCTGGGCGAAGGTCTCGATCTCCCAGTGCTCGGGGATCGGCCAGCCGTCGTAGACCTTGCGCAGGGGGCCGGTGACACTCAGGCCGTCCGCCGCGAGCGGGGCCATCATGCCGCCGCTGAAGTACAGGTAGCGTTTGCCCTCCGCGGAGACGGCGTGGCCCGGGTCGAAGTTGCCGATGCGCAGGTCCACCGGATCGCTCCAGGGGCCGCGGATGTCGGTCGCCGTCACCACCATGTTGGTGAAGCCCTTGTCGTTGAGGACGGGCAGGTAGATGTAGAAGCGGCCGTCGTGGAAGGACAGGTCGGGCGCCCAGACGATGCCCACGTGACGGTTGAGGGCGGGGCCGACCGGTTCCCAGTTCACGAGGTCGCGCGAGTGCCAGACCAGCAGTCCGGGCACGTTGCCGAAGGAGGAGTGGACCATGTAGTAGTCGCTGCCGTGCTTGAGCACGGAGGGGTCGGGATGGTCGCCCGCGAGGATGGGGTTGAGGAAGGAGCCGTTGCCAAGCTCGGGCCGTCGTTGTCCCTCGATGCCGCGTGCCCAGGTGGGTTGCATGGAGTGGGGGCCGTCGCAGAGACCCATGCTGGCTGAGGCGGACAGGAGCAGGAGGGCTAGGAGGCGGCGGGCGGCGGTGATCATGGAGGTGGTGGAGGTGGAGCCTGGCCCATGGTAAGGCAGGAGTGCCTTCGGCGCCTATGGACAAAAATGGCAAAAGTAGGCACGATCCGGACATGCCCTCCCGCCTTAAGGCAAAACGCTGGCTCACGGCCAGGAGCCTGCACCAGATCCAGGTCCTCTCCTGCGATCTCTGCGACTTCTCCGTGTGGGAATCCCCCGATTTCAACGCCCCCTTCTGGCGCCTCTACTCGCATGACAGGCGCGGGGCGGAAATCACCGTGGGGGGCAGGACTGTGCCCCTGCGTCCGGGCTGCCTGGTGCTGATCCCGCCCAACACCCATTTTTCCTCGCGGCTGCGCCACCCGGTGCGCCAGCTCTTCGTGCACTTCCTGGTCGAGCCGCGCTTCAGGGGCCCGGCCGACACGGTCTTCCAGTTCAGGGCCTCCGCGCAGCAGGCCGGATGTTGTAGCCAGATTGTGGATACGCTGGAGGCGGACCCCTCGGACATCCGCGCCTCGCTGCTCAGCCAGTCGCTCGTGGCCACGGCCCTCCTGGAACTGCCCTCGGAGGGCTGGGTGCGCCGCTTTGAGGATCCACGCATATCGCGGGCGGTGGAGTCGATTGCCAAGGCCTATCCCGCCAGGATCCCCAACGCCAGGCTCGCCCGTGCCGCACGCCTGCATCCCTCCTCCTTCATCCGCCTCTTCCGCCAATGCACGGGCCACACGCCGCTCGCCCACCTTACGAACCTGCGTCTCGAGGAGGCCTGCTCGATGCTGCACTACGACGAGGCCACGCTGGAGGAGATCGCGGAGAAGACGGGCTTCGGCGAGCGTGGCTATTTCACGCGGGTGTTCTCGAGGAGCATGAGCTGCTCTCCCGCCCGCTACCGCAGGTTGGTCAATGTCAGCAACCGGCTGCGGCCGTCCTAGTGGGCGGGCCGGGCGCCGCCCCCCGAAAGGCGGGCGCGCAGGTCCTTGCCCCGGCGTCGCGACTCCTCGGCCAGGCGTTGCTTGAATTGCAGGACCTTGGCCTGAAGGGCGGGCTGCGAGGAGGCCAGGATGGACACGGCGAGCAGTCCCGCATTGCGGGCTCCGCCTATGGCCACCGTGGCCACCGGGATTCCGCCCGGCATCTGCACGATGGAGAGCAGCGAATCGAGGCCCTTCAGGCTTTTGCTCTCCACGGGCACCCCGATCACGGGCAAGGGTGTGTGGCTGGCCACCATGCCTGGAAGGTGGGCTGCACCGCCTGCTCCCGCGATGATCACGCGCAGGCCGCGGCGGTGGGCGTTCCTTGCATAGCGCGCCATGTCATCCGGCGTGCGGTGGGCCGACATCACCCGGACGTCACAGGGCACGGCAAATTCGCTGCAGGCGGCCAACGCCGCCTCCATGGTGGGCCAGTCGGAGTCGCTGCCCATGATGATTCCCACAAGGGGGGGCTGAGTCTTGGTTTTCATGAGTGGTTTTCGAAGTGAATGGCGCGCGCCGCCTGCCGGGCGGTTGACAGTGCCTCCTGTGCATTCTGGCCGAGGGCCGTGATGTGGCCCATCTTGCGGCCCACCCCGCACATGGCCTTGCCGTAGAGGTGCACGTGTGCTCCCTGGACGGACAGGGCGTCGGACAGGCCGTGCGGCCTGCCATGGCCGCGTCCCGCGCCCAGGATATTGAGCATCACTGCGGACGGCGCCACCATCCGTGTGCTGCCCAGGGGCCAGCCCAGCACGGCGCGCAGGTGGTTTTCAAACTGCGAACACACGCAGGCCTCAATGCTGTAGTGGCCGGAGTTGTGCACGCGCGGGGCGAGCTCATTGATGGCGATTTCACCGGCCTCGGAGAGGAACAGCTCCACGCCGAAGCTTCCGACGCCCCCCACGGCCTCAACGGCCCGGACTGCCAGTTGAGTGGCGTGGGCCGCAAGCTCCTGCGGGATGAGGGCGGGCGCGTGAACCAGGTGGCACACGTGCTGTTGCTGGAGGGTTTCAACCACGGGGTAGGTGACCGTCTGCCCGTCGCGGCCCCGGGTCACGATCACTGCCAGCTCCTTGGAGTAGTGGCAGAAGTCCTCCACCATGAGCGCCTGCTCGTCCCCGTGCAGCGCCTGCCACGCCTTTTGGACTTGGGAGGGCGAGTGCAGCGTGAAGTTCCCCTTCCCATCGTAACCGTTTCGGCGGGCCTTCAGCATGAGCGGCCAGCCCATGCGGTCTCCGGCTTCCACAATCTGTTCGGGTGAGATGACGGCGCAAAACCGGGGCACGGGAAGCCCTGCGCGCACAAGGGCTTCCTTCTGCAGGAGCTTGTCCTGCGTGACCGCGATGCAGGCCGCGCTTGGAAACACGCGGTGCCCCGCCGCCTCCAGTCTCCGCAGCGCACCCGCGTCCACGAATTCATTTTCAAGGGTCACGACGTCCACCTGTTCGGCGAAGCTCCGCAGGGTGTCGGCGTCGCTCCAATCCCCCGTCACGGCCAGGGGCGTGAGCTGTGCGGCGGGGCTGAGCGGGTTTTTCTCGAGGATGCGGACCTCGCAGCCGAGCGGAAGCGCGGCCAGGGCCGTCATGCGGGCGAGTTGCCCGCCCCCGACAATGCCGATGCGGGCGCTGTCGTAGTGGCGGTCGGTGCATTGCAGTAGCTCTTGGTCGTAGGTTTCGTGCATGTGGGAATGGGAGGCTGGTGGTGGCGTTTGGCCGTTGATGAAGCCTGTCGTAAATTCGGTGAATGCTGCGCCCGGGTAGCGTGGGTTCCTGTGCGTGTTGCGGGCCTACCCCATCAGGAGTTGGGCGAAGCCGTAGTAGAGTGGGATTCCCACGGCCACGTTGAAGGGGAAGGTGATGGCCAGCGAGGAGGTGAGGTAGAGCGTGGGGTTGGCCTCCGGCAGCGAGAGCCTTACGGCGGCGGGGGCGGCAATGTAGGAGGCGCTGGCCGCCAGCACACCCATGAGCGTGCAGCCTCCGAGGCTGAGGCCTGTGTAGAGCCCCAGGAGCACTCCGAGCGCACCATGCGCTATCGGCAGCAGTATGCCGAAGGCCACGAGAAACGGGCCCACCTTGCGCAGGTCGCCGAGACGCTGTCCCGCCACCAGGCCCATCTCGAGGAGGAACAGGGCCAGCACGCCCTGGAACGGGGTGTTGAAGAAGGCTCCCACCTTGTCCATGCCCGCCTTGCCGCACAGCGCCCCAACGACCAGGCCGCCCACAAGCAGCAGCACGCTGCGCCCGAACAGGGCCTCATGGAGGAGCTTCTTCCAGGAGCCTGCGAACAGTCCCTCCTGCCCCGGGATGGACATCTTGCCCAGCAGCACACCCACGACGATGGCGGGGGATTCCATGACCGCCAGGAAGGCGGTCGTGTAGTTTTCATAGGGCACATTGATGCTCTTGAGGTAGTTGGTCGCGGCGATGAAGGTCACCGCACTCACGGAACCGTAGTGGGCTGCGATGGCCGCGGCATCGACAGCGCTGAATTTCCCCACGTGCCGCAGCAGCGGATAGATCCAGAGCGGGATGGCCGCCCCCAGGAGCAAGGCCCCGAGGGCGGGCAGGAGGACCGTGCCGATTCCCGCCTCGCTGAGGGCCACCCCGCCCTTGAAGCCGATCGCGGTCAGCAGGTAGAGCGTGAGCGCGACGTAGAGCGCCTCGGGAAACTTGAGGTCGCTCCTCAGCAATGCCGCGACCATCCCAAGTGCGAAGAAGAGCACCGCAGGTGAGAGGAGGTTGGCCGAGAGGGCGGGGAGGAAGTCCATGTCGGCCCAGTCTATCAGCCTGATGAAATTCTTAAAAACAGATTGTTCCTATGCTATCGTTCGGATAAAGTGAACGAATGGGCGAGATGCTGAAAACACCGGAATGGCTCAATTACCACCATCTCCGGATCTTTTGGATGATTGCCCGGCACGGCAGCATGACGCGCGCCGCCGGGGTGCTGAATGTCTCCCCCTCCACGCTGAGCGAGCAGCTGGGCGAGCTGGAGGAGTGGCTCGGGCAGCCGCTCTTTGAGAGGCGTGGCCGTGCCCTCCACCTCACCGAGGCCGGACAGGTGGCCCTGCAGCACGCCGAGACGATCTTCGAGACGGGGCGGGAGCTGATGACCAGCTTCCGCAGCTCGAACACCGGGGAGCAACGTGTGCTGCGACTCGGGGCGGTGGGCCCGCTCTCGAAGAATCTCCAGTTCGATTTCATCCAGCCGCTCCTGGCTGTCGATCGCACCCGCGTGGTGGTGGTGGCGGGGGCGCTCGACGAGCTTGCGCGCCAGCTCCAGGAGCACCGCCTGGACCTGGTGCTTTCCAACATTCCCCTGCGCGCCGACCAGGAACGCAACGTCTTCAACCACCTGCTGGGGGAGGTGCCTGTCTTCCTCGTGGGTGGCAGGCCGCTGAAGGCCGCACGCCCGCGCTTTCCCCTCTTCCTGCGAGGCCGGCCCCTGTTCCTGCCGAGTCACCAGAGCCACGTGCGTCAGGACTTCGAGCTTCTGCTGGCAAAGGCGGGCGTCGAGCCCGAGGTGCGAGCGGAGGTCGATGACATGGCCCTGCTGCGCCTGCTTGCCTTGTCGGGCGAGGGACTGGCGCTGGTCTCGAAGATCGTGGTCGAGCGGGAACTGGAATCGCGCCAGATCAAGTTTATGATGCGTGTGCCCGGCTTGGCGGAGCGCTTCTATGCGCTCACGGCAAGGAAGCGCTTCGAGAACGTCTGGCTGGGCGAGGTGGTGGAGGCCTTCAGGGCCAGGCTGCAGGTGCTGGGCTCCCGAGGGGCAAGATAGGGCTAGGCTTGTGCCCCCCCTCTGCACGAGGACCATGGTCACAAATGGAGCCACGACTCAGTGAGCATGGCGGAGTCGTGCAATGAGGTTGTGCTTCGTCCACCCGCATGACGAGGCGGACCGATCACGGTGTGGTTCCTCGGATTGACCTTTCGCGTCGTTCTCCGCTGAGTGGTGGCATGATCGTACCCCGCTTCTGGGCCGAGTCCCGAGCCCATCATCCCCGTGACAAAGCCCGGGGGCAGGTCACTGTGCGCAGGTTCGGCTGGTCCGACACCAGCCAGGAGGAGGCGGAGGAAATGGCGCGTCGACGCGCCGCAGAGGCGCTTGCGGCGGCGCTCGCCGGAAGCAAGGGCGTTTTGCGCAGGGAACCGAAGATTCCCTACAATGGTGCCGAGGGCGTGCCCATTCGTGAGGAAGTCATCGCGCGTCATGGGGACCATGTGATCACCCGCAATTCCTATGGGGCCCAGTGTCTCAACACTCCCGATGTGGCCTTTGCGGACATCGACTTCGAGGCACCGCCTCGCCTGGCCCGGATCCTGGTGCATGCCGGCCTGCTCATGATCGTGGCGGCCCTCGTCGCCGCCTGGCTGCGCTCAGGCTTGGCGGTTTTCATCTCTGCCTTTCTTGTGCTGGTGCTTGCGGTTCCCTTTGCCGGGCTGACACGGAAGCTGGGCTTGGCGGTGGGTGGTGGCCCCCTGAAGTCCGCCATGGCCAGGGTTCACCATTTCCTGCAGCGGAATCCGGACTGGAAGCTCCGCGTGTATCGCACTCCTGCGGGGCTGCGCGTCCTGGTGCTGCATCAGACCTTCGCTGCGGGCAGCGAGGCGATCACGGGCTTTTTCGGCGCCCTCGGTGTCGATCCCCTGTACGCGAAGATGTGCCGCAATCAGCAGTGTTTCCGTGCGCGCCTCACCCCGAAGCCCTGGCGCATCGGGCTGAGCCATACCCTGCGCCCGCGTCCTGGGGTGTGGCCCATCAGGGAGGAGTATCTCGCGAAGCGCCAGGCCTGGGTGCATGAGTATGAGCGTCGTTCCAGCTCCTACGCCGCGTGTGAGTTCCTTGAGGAGTTGGGCAATGGAGTCACCCATCCCCGCGTGGCTGCCGTGGTGGCGTTGCATGACTCCGTGAGCCAGGCCCTTTCGGGCAGGCAGATTGCCTGAGGGCCGGGTGGGCCGGGGTGGGGGGCCCAGCGTCACGCGCTTCAATTGCTGCTTTAACAGCCTGCATAACATGCACTGCTGAAATGTGACTGCTGCGTGCACAGGATTGTGGGGCGCCGCGCAGGGTGCAGGATCGCATGCCTCCCCCTCCCGTGTATCACGCCTCCCTTCGGCACCCTCCGAAGCGGGTCGGCGCTGATCCAAGTCCCGCTACACCTCGTTGCCATGTCCCTGCTCCTGCCCTCCCTGTTCCGGGCACCCCGTGCCCCGGCCCTGCTGGTCACTGTCCTTGCGGCCCTGTTGCTTGCCGGCTGCGAGACCGCCCCCAAGACGGCATCGGCCGGCGGTTCCGCCAAGAAGGAGAAGGTCCTCCTCATTGCCGCCTCCTCCGATGCGAAGGAGGGCGAACTCCAGGGCACGATCTCCAAGGAGCGCCTCACCGACCTGATTCCTGGCGCCATTCCCAAGCGCGTGCGCTACAAGGCCGCCGACGAGGCGCTCGTGGCTCGCTGTGCGGATTCGCTGCGCGACCCGGAGCGGACCCTGCGGCCTGAGCTTTTCAGCGGCACCTTCATGGTCTTCCCTGGCGCATGGGAGGATATCAAGCGCGTGCCCGGACTGGACCTGGGTCAATCCAAGCACGTGCAGTTCCCCAGGGACGACGGCAGCAAGGACGAGGGGCGCATTTTCAATGAGCGCCACGGGCTGGAGCAGGTGTGCGGGCACCTGCGGCAGGTGCTGGGTCCCAAGCCCAGGGTGCGTGCGCTTTCCTCGGACGAGATGTCGCTGTGGTGGATCTACATTCCCTTCGACATCACCGAGCCGGTCTTCGTGCTCGAGGCTGAGGACCACAGCCGCCATTACATCGTGAGCTTTGGCAAGGGCGGCCAGATCGACCTGCTCGACGAGCTGTTCCATTATGCGCGTGTGATGTCCGCGAAGAAGGCGGAGCCCGCCAAGGGCAAGGTGGCTGCCCCGGGGGCGAAGGCTGCCCCTCAGGAGGGCGGGAAGCCGGCGACGGGTGCGGCCGAGGCCCCCAAGGCCGAGGAGCCCACTCCGTATCAAAAATCCTATTACCTGCAGCACCGGCTGTTTCCGCAGTTCACGCACTCCTCGGGCGGCGCCTTCCATGCCGACCTCGTGGCGCGCAACCTCGGCCGCCTCTCCAAGGCGCTCACCGACCTGTTGGGTGAGCGCGCGAAACAGCTGCGCGTGGAGGTGGAGGAGGAGGGGGCGCTCGTCCTGATCATCATGCCCGCTCCGCTGGAGCCGGTGGAGTGCTATTATGCGGCGGTGCTCAAGCCCCAGAAGGGCGGCTATCGTTACCTCACTCTTGAGAAGACCCATGAGCTCGAGGGGACCGGAATCAAGGCCTGCCTCTGTGAGTGGACGCCCGACAGCAAGCACCTCAACCACGGCGGCACTGCGGACACCAGCCTGGAGGGCTTCCGGGCCTTCGCGAAGGCCATGCTGAAGGGCAAGCCCGCGGAGCCGGCGCCCGCCGCTGGAAAGCAGCAGTAGTCCGGAGCGTTCTCAAGGCACGCGGCATTGGCCTGGGTGGCAGTGGGGGCGTGCGTGCTCATGGCGGCTTGCCTTGGTCACCATAAACGCTTGCGCGCAAAGGCGTGTCCGGAACCTGACTTCAGGTACCGCTCAAAGGCCAAGGCCTGCTCCTTTGCGCGGAATGCTGCGTAGCCATCAAGACGCAGCGGCATGAACGCCCTCGTCGATGGATTGCACCCTCGATTGTGATCCACGATCCGCTATCGCAGGTCCGCACTGAAACCAACATACCTGAACCGAGCGACACGCTCACTTCTCAGGCAGTAGACGTAATACATGTGACGCAGGCTAAGGGAGCGGTGCGAAAAGGTAAAATATATTTACCCGCATAAATAGCCCTCCTTCGCCAAGGCTTCGGAGGGCGCCCTCCTCCGCTCCCTAAAACACAAAAACCGCCCATAAGGCGGTCTTGGACTTTCCCTCTACGGCGTGCCATCCGAAGCTCCATAGGAGCGGAGGATGGCGGGATGGACGGGACTCGAACCCGCGGCCTTCTGCGTGACAGGCAGACGCTCTAACCAGCTGAGCTACCACCCCGTGATCGGGAAAGGACGGCGAACAAACTAACCAAGGGGGGGCGAGTCAAGCGTTGTTTCCGCGGAATTCCTGTAATTTTTGGGCGATGCCGCAAGATCCTGATAATCGGAAAGAACTGTTCTCCACAGTTCCGCCTCCCCGGGCAGGCCCACGCGCAGCAAGGCTCCCGAAATCTCCTCCAGCCCGGGTTCCCGCACCTGATGGCGCTCGTCGCGGGGCCAGACCGGGCGCCGCGTGCAGGCCAGCGCCCAGCAGGCCCAGGCCCTCCAGGCGCGCTGCTCGCGGCGCGGCTCGTTCATCCGGTCGGCATAATGCTGGAAGTGGATGCGCGGGTTGCCAATGAACACTCCCTCGGGACTGTTGTGCAGCATCCAGGCCAGCGCCCGGTAGGGCAGGGGATGCCGCTCCAGGACCTGCTCGCCCCCCGCCAGGTCCGCTCCCAGCGCCCGGTCCAGGCAGAGCAGTGCACGCGCCGGCAGGGCACGGCACCACAGGGTCTGCCCATATTCCAGGCAACTGTGGTAGAAGGCCGCATCCCTCCTGGGCCCGTGCGCACTCAGCACCCCGCAGTCGAGCTCCGCTCGCAGCGGCGGCAGCCAGGGGCAGGGCGGAAGCGCGTCAGGTGAAGGCATGTGCCCTCAGGAAAGGCGGACGCCCCCAGGGGGCAAGGCGCGCACGCAGTTTTGGAGGATAATGCATAAACAGCAAGGGAGCTATGCGTTGCATGCATTGGCGCCCCGCGCCCTTCGGTGCGATCATGCCGCCATGAAACTTCTCCGCCCTGCAAACGAACGCGGCCACGCCGACTTCGGCTGGCTCGACACCCGCCACAGCTTCAGCTTCGGCGACTACCACGATCCGCGCTGGATGGGCTTCCGCTCCCTGCGCGTCATCAACGACGACCGCCTCGCAGCCGGCCAGGGCTTCGGCATGCACCCGCACCGCGACATGGAGATCATCAGCTTCGTCATCGAGGGCGCGCTCGAGCACAAGGACTCCCTGGGCAACGGCCGCATCATCCGCGAGGACGAGTTCCAATTCATGTCCGCCGGCTCCGGCGTGCGCCACAGCGAGTTCAACCCCCTGAAGGAGGGCACCGGCCGCTTCCTCCAGATCTGGATCATGCCCGAGCAGCGCGGGCTCGCCCCGTGGTATCAGGATTTGTCCTACGCCGGCCTGCCCGAGGGCGGCGTGCGCCTCGTCGCCAGCCGCGACGGTCGCGACGGCTCCATCGCCCTGCGCCAGGATGCCGAGCTCTGGTACCTGAAGCTTGCCGCCGGCGGCACCCACACCCACAAGGTCGCCCCCGGCCGCGCCCTATGGGTGCAGGTCGCCACCGGCCGCGTGCGCGTGGGCGACACCGAACTGGCCGAGGGCGATGGTCTTGCCGTGGCCGACGAATCCGGCCTCACGCTCAGCGCCGCCGAGGCCAGCCGCGTGCTGCTCTTCGACCTGGCCTGAGCCCAGCCGCCTGGAGCACTTGCATGGGCGGGGGCTTGCGTCGCCCCCGTTTTCCCCTTTTCTGCTGGGAAGGATTGTGGCCGTAGCTCAATTGGATAGAGCAGATGCCTTCTAAGCATCAGGTCGTGGGTTCGATCCCCGCCGGCCACGCCATCCTTCGCTCCTGCCGGAGCTTCGGATGGCACGCCATGGGGGCGCATGCCTCCGGGTCTACACCAATGCCTCCCTTCAAAATCGTGTGGGACAATCGCCCCGTTTTGCACTAGGCTCTCTGCATTGTCACCCGACCGCTCTCCCAAGGGCAGCCCCGTGCCTGAGTTTTTCTCACCGAATCCAGTCAACAGGAGTCCTCGCCATGTACAAAGCCAGAGCCTATTCCGCCGTCCGCGTTAACGCCCCCCTCTCCACTGACGCCATCACGCGCCGCGACCCCACCGAGCGCGACGTCCAGATCGAGATCCTCTTCTGCGGTGTCTGCCACTCCGACCTCCACTACGCACGCGACGAGTGGCACAGCGTGCTGCCCACCATCTATCCCTGCGTGCCCGGCCACGAGATCGTGGGCCGCGTGACGCGCATCGGCGCCGGCGTCACCCAACACAAGGTCGGCGATCTCGTCGGCGTGGGCTGCCTCGTCGACTCCGACCACACCTGCCCCAACTGCCAGGCCGGCCTTGAGCAGTTCTGCCCGAACCAGACCATGAC
>JAHFTI010000446.1 GCA_023265535.1 Opitutaceae bacterium | reverse complement strand
GGGTGGTCGACCCACATGTCCTGGGTGGAGAGCGCGGTGAAGCCGATGCCATCGTCGATGGCGCGTGCGTTCCAGGGCTCGCCCACGCAGAAGCCGTCCATGTTGCCAATGCGCATGTTCGAGACCATCTGCGGAGGGGGGATCGTGACGAGGCTGACGTCGCCGCCGCCGCCCGCCGCGTCGCCCGGATGGATGCCGCCGGAGGCCAGCCAGTAGCGCATCCACATGGCGTGGGTGCCCGGAGGGAAGGTCATGGCAAAGGTGAGGGGCTTGCCCTTGGCCTTGGCCTCGTCGACGAAGGGCTTGAGGGCCGTGGCGTCGGCCCCGACCTTGCCCCGGAATTCCTTCTTGAGGGTGATGGCCTGGCCGTTGCGGTTGAGCAGCCAGGTGTACACGAGGGGTTTCTTGGGCGAGTTCATCAGGCCCATCGTCGAGGCATAGGGCATGCCGATGAGCATGTGGGAGGCCTGGTTATCGCCCGTGGTGAGACGGTCGCGGATGACGGCCCAGTTTGCCTCCTTGGAGATCTTGGAGCGGATGCCGTGCTTCTTGAAAAAGCCCTTCTCGTGGGCGATCACGATGGGCGAGCAGTCCGTGAGGGCGATGATGCCGAACTTCACGTCGGGTGTCTCGGGGGCGTCCGAGGCGGGTGCGGCGGTGGAGGCCCAGCTGCGGTTGCCCAGCGAGGCGAAGAGGGCTGCGGTGCCGGCGAGGGCCGCGCCGCGCGTGAGGAAGCCGCGGCGACTGAGGCCCGGCGAGGAGGAGGTGGTGTTCATGGGAGTCATCGTGGCTGGCTTGGGTTCGGGCCGCGGGGCCCGGTGTAGTGGAAGTGTTGATACAGCATCCCGGTGTGGTGCCGTCCGGTGAGCCCCCTGGCGTCCCCGCGGCGCTGTGCTGTTGTGTGCCTTCCCTTTAGCCGCGTGCGTGCCAGCCCGGCCCGCTGGCCCGATAAATGCTATTCAAAGAAACGAACATGATCATCGATTCCACAAATGACCGGGCGGGGGAGGGCGACAGCCATGCAGCGCATCTTTGACAGCCGCCAGCTGCTGGCCTTCATCACGCTGGCTCGTCTCGGGAGCTTCACCCAGACCGCCAAGGAACTCGCGCTCACCCAGAGCGCCATCAGCCATGCGATCAAGACCTTGGAGGAGGACGTTGGCTGCCGCCTCGTCGAGCGCAACAGCCGCAAGGCGGTGCTCACCCAGGCGGGCGAGGTGTTCCTGGCCCATGCCGAGCGTTCGTTGGGCTCCATGAATGCCGCGCGCGAGGAGCTCGACGCCATGAGCATCTGGGGGCAGGGCCGCCTCCGCATCGGGGCGAGCAGCACGAGCTGCCAGTACATCCTGCCGACCGTGCTGCGCGAGTTTCGCCAGTGCTTCCCCAAGTGCGCCATCTCCATCGAGTCCGGAGACCAGCCGCGCCAGCTCGAACTCCTGCTCAACAATCAGATCGACATCGCGCTCATGCTGGAGCCGCTGCGCTACAGGGAACTCGACTTCATCCCGCTCTTTGAGGACGAGTTGCGCCTGGTCGTCCCTCCTGCCCATCCCTGGGCGAAGACCGGGAGGGCATCGACGGAGACGGCGTCCAGCGAGACCTTTCTCACCTACCACAAGAACAGTGCGACAAGCCGCATGATCGGTGAGCACCTGCGCCTGGAGCGCATCCAGCCGGGCGCCACCATCGAGCTCTCCAGCATGGAGGCGATCAAGGAGCTGGTGCGTGTGGGCGTGGGTGTGGGTGTGCTCGCACCCTGGGTCTGCAAGGCCGAGCTTGCGCAGGGCATCCTGGTTTCGTTGCCCATCGGCAGGCATGCCCTCAAGCGCAGCTGGGGCATCGCGCATGTGAAGGGACGCAGCCCGCGCCTGGGCGAGGAGGTCTTCATCGGCCTCTGCAAGACCGTCACCGAGGCGATGGGCTAGTGAGGTTCCGGCGTGGAGGGGGGGGCGGGGGACGGGCCCTGCCTACTGCCTTCGGAAGACCAGCGTTCCCATCCTCAGGGAGTCCTTCTCGGGGAAGAGGGGCTGGAAGCCGGGCACCCAGAGGCAGAGCCTTCCGTCCAGGCGGCCCAGCCGGTACTGCGCCCTCAGCTGACGGCCCGGCGTGTAGCCGAACTGCACAAAGTGGAGCTCCCTGGCGGAAAGCACCCTGATCTCGTAGTCATCCCGCTTGCTGCCGGTGGCATAGGTGCCAATGAGAGGCCGTGAGAGTTGTGCCATGGCCGCCGACTCGCTGATCGTCTCCGGCTCGTCGTCCGCCGGGTTGTGGAGACTTTTCAGCGAGGCGACCAACAGGAGGCACGCCGCCGCCAGCCTCAGGAGCGGGTAGGCGCGCGACA
Source organism: Opitutaceae bacterium (assembly GCA_023265535.1). Lineage (GTDB taxonomy): Bacteria > Verrucomicrobiota > Verrucomicrobiia > Opitutales > Opitutaceae > MWDT01. Next base: position 1,754 of record JAHFTI010000446.1, on the reverse strand, counting down.
GTCCCAGGTCAGGCAGGAGTGGTTTGCGGGCGTCCTGCACCGGGACCGGCAACTGCTCCTGGCTCACCGCCTGGTTGAGCTGCTTCTCCAGTTTCTGCCTGAGACGTTTCTTGTCGTCCTCGATCTCGAGCAGGATGGAGGCCGCCTCGAGAATCTGCGAGGGCTCCTGGGGACGCCTGATGTCGGAAAGGATGAGCTTGTGCAGGTCGGTGCGCACCATGAAACGGCCGCCGCCCTTCACGGTGATGGTGACCACCGGCTCAGCCACGAAACTCTGGATCGGGCTGATGTCCTGGAAGGTCATGAGGATCTGCAGCAGCTCCAGGGGGCCCTTTTGTCCCAGGCGCGTGGAGCCGGGTGCGGCGCGGGCGACACCTTCCTTGATCATGAAATACTCGAGCGTGACTTCGAAGGATTTCATCGTGAGAGGATGACCATGGGCAGGCCGTTGAAATGATACACCAACTCCGCATGGGCGATCGGACGCGCCTCCCAGGCAGCCTGGAGCGCCTCCCTGTCCAGGTCGCCGAACTGGGTCGGCAGTGCGGGCGGGAAACCGGAGATGTAGAGGGTCCTGCCGATGCTGTCCTGCTGGCTTTCCTGATAGGCGCCGCCCCACGGCGTGCGCGTCTGCTCGAGCGGATACTTTTCGACCGCCCAGGCACGTGCGTGGAGCATGAATTCCGACGCGCGGTCATTCCGTTTCATGCCTCGGACCAGACCCAGGGTGAAGAGGCCGAGTGCGGCAAGGGTCAGCACAACGCTGAACACATCGCAACGTTCGTAGAGCAGGGCTGCGATAGGCTTTATTCGGGCCAAAAAGCGGGACATGATTGACTTGGCGGAGGTCTTCCTGGGGTGCTGCAGGCAGGCGGCGGGGACGCTGATTTGCGGTGGGTGTCAGGCAATGGTGTCTTATCGGTACATTGCCCCGGCTTCCCTGCAAAAAATCTCCCGCAAAGCGCCCCAGGTCCTGTCAGGATGCCCCCTCCGTCGACATCAGGTCGACCCCTTACGTGTGCCCGCGTATAGGCAGGGATGTGCCGTTTGGGTATGCTGTGTCTGGTCGACTCCGCGATGCTCACGCGGGGAACCGCAATCCAGCCTCCCGTGCAGAATACCCCGCAGACCAAACCCTCGAACGTCCTGATCTACGACGATTTCTGCCCGCTGTGCAGTCTCTACACGCGGGGCTTCATCGGCGGGGGCATGATCGATGGCCGGGTCTCCTTCAGCAGCATTCCGGCGGAGTACAGGGCACTCATCGACGTGGATCGTGCGCGCCACGAGATCCCCTACCTGGATCTCGCCCGGGGGCGTGTGTTTTACGGGATCGAGGCCTTGGCTGAGGCCCTGTCCAATCGCATGCCCTGGCTCAAGCCGATCATCCTCTGGGGCCCCGTTTTCCATTTCCTGCGTCTGCTCTACAAGTTCATCTCCTACAACCGCCACGTCATCGTCCCGAACCTGCGCTGGGGCGCGGTGTTCGACTGCACGCCGGACTTCAACCTGTTCTGGCGCAGCTCCTACATCGTGTCGGCCTTTGGCCTGAGCCTCCTGTTCACGGCGCTTTTCATCCGCCGCCATGAGGGGTATCTCTCGACGGAAACCATGCTGCTCTCGGGTGGCATTGCCGGAGGCAAATGGGCCCTGCAGATCCTGCTGGGATGGATGCTGTTGGGCAACCGCCGCTGGCTCTACATCGGTCAGTTGGCCTCCACCTGCCTCCTGGGGAGCGCGACCCTGCTTCCCTT
>JAHFTI010000036.1 GCA_023265535.1 Opitutaceae bacterium | reverse complement strand
CGGCGTCGGCGAAGCGGCGCGACAGCGTGGCGATGCCGGAGAGGCGCTGGATGAAGTTGAGTGCGGTGCACTCGGCGGTGAGCAGCGAGGCGGTGGGTCCCTCGACCTCGAGGACGATGCCGCCCTTGGGAATGCGGTCGCCGTCGGCGGCCGTGAGGCGCACCGTGAAGGCAGAATCCACGCGGCGGAAGACGCGCTCGGCGACCTGGAGGCCGCAGACGACGAGGTCCTGTCCCGCCTCGATGACGGCGCGGGAACGGTGGTCGGGGGAGAAGATCGCGCGGCTGGTGAGGTCGCCGAGGCCGGCGTCCTCCTCGAGGGCGAGATCGATCAGTGTGTCAATCCGCTGGAGCAAGTTCGAACATCCTTTCAATGCAGCGCGCCGCCCGGCGCCGCAGGTCCTCGTCAAGGGTCACGATTTGGTGCGGCCGCGGGTTTGCGAGCGCGTCCCGGATCTTTTCGAGGGAGTTCAGTTTCATGTAGGGGCAAAGGCGGCAGCCGCCCACAAAGTGTTTCTCGGGATTCTCCACCTCGAGGCGGCCGACAAGGCCGCACTCGGTGAGCATGAGGAAGTAGGGGGCCTGGACCGAGCGCACGTATTTCATCATGGCGCCGGTGCTGCCGACAAAGTCGGAGAGGGCGGCGACCTCCGGGGTGCACTCCGGGTGGGAGACGACCTTGAGGCCTGGGAAGCGGGTGCGCGCCTCGGCGATCTGGGCGGGGGTGAACTCCTCGTGCACCATGCAGGTGCCGTCGGAGGAGATGATCTCCTTGTCGACGCCGCGGCGCTTCAGCTCGCTGCGGATGTTCTCGGCCATGAGGCGGTCGGGCACGAAGAGGATGCGGCGCTGCGGGAGCCTGCAGATGATGTCGTAGACATTGCCCGAGGTGACGCAGACATCGCACTCGGCCTTCACGGCGGCGGTGCTGTTGATGTAGCAGACGGTGACGGCGTCGGGGTAGAGTGCCTTGAGGCGGCGGAGCTGCTCGCCGGTGATGGAGTCCGCGAGGGAGCAGCCCGAGCCGTGGTCGGGGACGATGACGGTGGCCTCGGGGCAGAGGATCTTGGCGGTCTCGGCCATGAAGACGACGCCGGCGAAGAGGATGACGGGCGCCTTGGACTTGGCGGCCTGCATGCTGAGGAAATAGGAGTCACCCTTGTGGTCGGCGACGCCGTAGATGATCTCGGGCTCGACGTAGGAGTGGGCGAGCAGGACGGCGCCCTTCTCGCGCTTGAGACGGTTGATCTCAAGGGTGAGGGGGGCGAGCTCGAGGCAGGTCTGCAGGTTCCAGGTCCTGCGCGCGTCGCATTCGACGTGCATGAGGGCCTTGAGCAGGCGTTCGGCCTCCGACTCGATCTCTTGGGTGGTGAAGCTCATCGCTGTATCGGGACAAAGCTTGCCCATGTTCCGCGGGCTGCAACCCAAAAGACCGCATTGGCAGAGGGGCGGTACGAGGCGCCCAAAGACCAAAAAAGGTAAAATAAAAATAACGGCGATAAACATTATTGACTTTTAGTAAAATGGGTTTAGCGGTGATGAATCGATTTTACCCATGAACACATTCACGAATCCCGGAGTGCTGGCGGCGTTCACGCTGCCGGCCAAGGTGAAGGACAACATCTCGTACGGGCTGCTGGTGGTGATCGCCGCCGCGGCCGTGTACTGCATCATCAAGTGCATCCAGGGAGCGGACATGCTGGACCGCGGCGAGCCGGGCAAAAAGAAGATCTACTCGGGCATCGCGATCGGGATGGCGCCGTGGCTGGCGGTGGCGGCGTTCGAGGTCACGGGCCTTTGGAAGACGTTGGATGTGTCGCTGGTGCCGGGCGGGGTGGTGAAGCTGCCGCTGCAGCTGGTGGACATCGTGCAGCTGGCCACCTGGGCGATCATCGGCGTGGCGGCGCTGTGGTGCGTGGCGAAGTGCGTGCACGGGGCGGACCTGCTCGAGCGCGGCGAGGAGGGGAAGAAGAAGATCTTCTCGGGCCTGGCGATCGCGGCGGCCCCGTGGCTGGGGATCTTTGCGCTGAACCTTTCCGGGTTCTGGGATGCGCTCGGGCTGAGGCTTTTCTGAGGAGGAACCACGCATGAGGACGACGACAACGAACAGCGGCGCGGATTCGAAGGGTGTGGTGCGCCTGGGGCGCTGGGAGCTCGAGGGCGACAGTTACCTGCTCCTGGTGGTGGGTGCGGTCTTCGGGGTGGCAGTGTTCATCCTCTGCCATCGGAGCAATTTCTGGCTTAGGGCGGGCGCCTCGCTGGTGCCCCTGGCCGCGGCGCTTTTCTGGATCCGCTTCTTCGTGAGCGGGCGTCCGCCCCACTTTGTGGGGGACTTCCTGGAGGGCCTGGTGGTGGGCGCCGACTTCCGGGTGCGGCTGAACCGCAGGCCGGGGCCGGGGCATCCGCGCCGCTGTATTCAGGAATAGGATACAAGGGCGGGGGCCGGGGGGCGTCCGTGAATCGCAACACCATGCCTGCATGGCAAAACGGGAATCAACATGATGTCGGAACTTGTGGAGGGATTGCGCGCCTCGGTGGAGACGGGGGCACCTGACGGCTGGTTCGCCTCGGACCTGCTGTGGTTCGGCGCGAGCCTGGGCCAGGGCACGGTGCTGTCGCGCGGTGCGCGGCTCGAGCTGCCGGACCTCAAGAACGCGGACGAGGCCACCTGCGGGGAGTACTACGGGGCCTTCGGCTCCTTCCTGTGCCAGCTGAATGCGGACGAGGCGGTGCAGTTCCAGTGGCGCGTGGACTCGGATTACCATGCCGAGCTGGAGCATTACAGGAGCAGCGGGGAGGAGGCCGGGGCACAGGGCTGGTGCGCGCGCGTCAGGCAGGAGAGGTACCAGCGCTATGTGGCGAGGAAGCGTGCGGGCAAGCTGCGCAGGGAGCGCCTGGAGCTGTACCTGACGCGGCGTTGCAGCTCCGTCCCGAAGGGTGGTTTCCGCTCGGCCGGCCAGATTGACCGCTATGTGGAGCAGAGCGCGAAGGGCACCGCCGACCGGTTGCGGCAGCTGGAGGGCCGCCTGCCGGGGGCGCGGGTGCAGGTGATGGGGGATGAGGAGCATTTCAGGTCCTGGAAGGCGTTCTGCCAGCCAGCCTGGAGGCAGGATGGGGGGCAGGCCTGCCTGGACTTCGACCCGGACGCCGGGCTGCTGGACAATTGCTGGCCAGGCGGCGGCATCACGAGCCGCGATGCGGAGGGCGGGGTGTATTTCCGCATGGATGGACACTATCACAGCCTTCTCGTCCTGAGGAAATGGCCCATGGAGACGCATTTTGGGATCATCTGGGCGCTCACCTCCGCCCTGGCGGGGAATTACTGCATCACGATGAACTGCAGGCCGCTGGACAGCGCCCGGGAGGTGTTGCGCACGGAGGAGGAGATGCGGCGCATCAAGGGTAGCAGGAACACCGAGCAGAAGGAGTCCCTGGATGACGTGCTCAGGAGAAAGAAGGCCAAGATCACGGCGCTCCAGGGAGGGTTTGCGCGACCCTTTGCCGTGTTGCCCGTCATCCGGGTGTGGGATTCCACGCTGCCGGGCCTGCTGGCGCAGCTTCAGGCCCTCAAGGAGGCGGTGTCGTCGATGGGCGGGGCGCAGTGCCACCAGGTGGACGATCCCGTGCAGGCCAAGTGCCTCTTCTATGAGACGCTGCCCGGGTGGACCGGGGGGAACTATCGGGACTGGGATATGTATGCGCTGGCGGGCAACGATCCCCAGGTCTGCTTTCTTCAGGACCTGCTGCCGCTTTCCAGCTCCCACACGGGTCATCTGGCCGAGGGGGAGGCGCTTTATGACGGCGAGGAGGGAAACCTCGTGGGCCTGCGCAGCTTTGCCGGCGGGACTCCGCAGCATGCGGTGATGGTGGGCACGACACGCGTGGGCAAGTCGAGCCAGACGATCGACTATCTCTCCCAGACTGACTGCTTCTTTGCGTTCAGGGGAATCATCGAGGAGGGACTCAGCTATGGCACCCTGGTGCAGCTGCTGGGGGGCGACTCGCTCGTGCTGCATCCCGACGGCGACCTTTGTCTCAACTATCTGGATACACAGGGGCAGCCGCTTACGCGCAGCCAGGTGGCGGCGGCGGCGGGGTTGCTGCTGGTCATGGCGGGCAGGGCGCCTGAGCAGGAGCTCAACCAGCAGCGCAAGGCGATCCTCGCCGAGTATCTGGAGCAGCTCTACACGGACACCTGGAACGACCACAGGAACCTGTTCCCCGGCAGCGAGCTTGGTGCGGCGCGCAGGGCCATCCTGCTGGAGCGCATGCGCAAGGCGGCCGAGGGCGGCTATCAGGTGCTCTCGCTGCTGGAGCTGCAGGCGGACCTGGCCGACTGGGAGCGCCGCCAGCCGGAGGAACGCGATGAGGCGTATTCAAGGATTGGAGACGCGGAGGCGATGGCCTTCGCACGCAGGCCCGCGACGGCCGGGCTCGTGCGGGACATGGGGCTGGGCATGCTGGCCCCCGGGCAGTTTCCCACGCACACGAGCCTGGTGGAGACACTCAAGTACAACAGGCTGGCGCATCATTCGAAGGACCTGGTGGACAGGCTGGCCTCGCAGCTGGCTCCCTGGCAGCGGCAGGGTCCGCACGGCCGGCTCTTCGATGGCTGCAGCAATCGGCGGCTGGAGGGGCGCCTGGTGCACTTTGAGCTCGGGCTTCTTCCGAGCGCGAATGCCGAGATGAAGGAGGCCGCGGTGTTCCTTTTGGCGAACCAGCTCAGGCAGCGCATCATCTCGCTGCCGAGGGCGCAGAGGAAGCAGTTCATCTTCGAGGAGCCGTCGCGCTACCTGAAGGTGGGCGGCATGGAGGAGCTGCTGGCGGAGTTCTATGCGCAGATGGGCAAGTTCGGCTGCCAGATCATGCCGGTGACCCAGCAGTACGGACAGCTGGCACGGAGCGCGCTGCGCCCCGTGATCTTCGGCAATTCCAAGCAGTACTTCCTGTTCAAGCAGAATGACCGGCATGACCTGGACGAGATAGGGGATGCGATCGGGCTGCCCTTGGCCGCTCGCACCGCGATCCGGCGTTTCACGGCACCCGAATACCAGCAGGGGGGCGACGCCTATTCGCAGATGGCGGTGTTCTCCGTCGAGGGCGAGGGCTGTTCCTGCGGCGTGGTGCGCAACCGTGTCAGCAGGGAGATGCTCTACGTGTCGGCCTCGTCGGGTGCCTGCCACGATGCGAGGCGCAAGGCCTTGGCTGCCTATCCCGACCCGGTGGCCGGCGTGGCAGCGGAGAGTGCACGGCAGGCAGGGCTTCCGGCGGGAGGATCTTCCACATGAAAACCAACAAGGGACTTCGAGTGATGACGGCGGCTGCGCTGGTGGCGGGCTGCCTTGTCGGGGCGGGATGCCAGCAGGTGTCGGGAACGCCCCGGCGTGCCGGGCTTGTGAGCCTGGGGGGTGCGGTGGGAGGCGCGGTGGGGCATGAGTTGGGTGAGGGGGATGCGCTCAAGACCGGAGCCGGAGCCGTGATCGGTGCCGGCCTCACTCACCTGAGCCTGGGCAAGGACCCGCAGGTCCTGCAGGAGGGCTTCGACCTGGGCTATGTGCGCGGCCAGAGCGATGCGATCAAGCGGCAGTACTTTCTCAGGCTGTCGGCGGAGCAGCAGCAGCCGCCCGGGCGCACGGTCCGCCGAGTGCGCACTTACCTGGTGCCCGGCCCCGAGCACCTGCCTGACGGGCGCGCGCTCGCGCCGCATGTGATTCCCGTGAGGGTCACCGAATGAGCAGCCCCGAGGGTGGGGCGGCGGAATTTTTCCACCACCAAAACCATGAAGACTCAGAACCATGCTACTGCAGCTTTGCGCCAGGGACGGTTCCTTTTGGGGCTGTGCCTGTTTTCCCTCCTTCCGAACACCAGCCATGCCGTCGCAGGCGTGGCGGACACGGTCATCATCTCTGCGGATCTCACCGACACCTGGAAGTGGCCCCGTGAGCTGGCGCAATGGCAGCGCATTGCAGGGATCGGGCAGTCCCAGCTCAAGGAACTGGGAAACCTGCGCGAGACCCTGGGAAATGCGGAGGCCTCGGTCTCGGACATTGTGGATTCGGTCGCCAAGGTGACCGGGTCCCTGGCCAAGCTCGAGGCCATCAAGGGCGGTGAGGACTGCACCGAGGAGGAAGCCGCCAGGGAGATGCCCGGAGGGCGTAGTGAACTTGTGGATACAACCCAGAAGGTTTCGGCCAGCATGGAGGTCTTCGGGACGAAACTATCCCGCGACACCGTGCGCCACAAGGCCACCGCAGTGCTGCTTGCGCTCAGGCAACGCCAGCAGGAGGCGGAGAAGCAGCTTGAGGAGGTGCTGGGCTCCGAGCTTTCGGCGCAGAAGGACCTGCTGAGGAAGCTCAAGTCGGCGGCGACGGCGATGGACCTTGAGGCGGTGCAGGCGGCCCTGGCAGCGTCCAAGCAGCGGCTGGAGTTGGCACAGGCAAAGGTGGGCCAGGTGGCCGAGCAGAGCGGGCTGATGGAGGCCCGCGCCGGCCTGGAGAAGCTGCGCAAGCTCGAGGCGGACAAGGAGTGGGCCGAGACCATTGCGGAGAAGCTGAAGGCTCGCGCATTGACTGCGCTGCATGCGCAGAAGGGGCGGAGTTCATGAAGGTTTTCGCCAGAATGGCTGTTCTGGCGGTGTCAGTGCTGGCGGGCAGCGTCCGTGTGTGTGCGGACGCTGCCCAAAGCCCGCCTGTCCTGCTCACGGAGAACCGCGCGCGGGACCTCGGGCATGTGTTTCATCCCACGGTTTCATCGGGGCAACTGGCGGAGTTGTTGGATCCCCTGGGGATCCTGAGCCAGACCTTGGCCGCTGCGCTCATCATCGGTGCGTTCATGCATCGCATGCGCAAGGATCAGGTGCAGATGGAGAGCATTGCCTCCATGATGCTGAAGGTGGCGTTCATTGCCATCCTGCCGCTCTCAAAGACCTGGGTGCTGGAGTCGGCGGAGGCGGTGTCGGGCATGCTGGGGGGGCAGGCTGTGTCGGGGGCCAGCCTGGTCCTGGAGGAGACCCAGGATCGTGGGCAGCTCAGTCCCCTGATGACCCGGCTCTGGGCCCTGGGCGAGCAATGGAACCTGTCGGGCAGTCCCGTGGGCGATGCCATGGCGGGAAACTGGACGGCGGGTGATGGGCGGGATGAGGAACGCGTGGCGGAAGGATGGAACTGGGCCAAGGCCCCGGTCATGGAGGCGGGCACGCCGGCGGAGATTGCGTGGGCCGCGGAGAGCAACGGACGGCGTGCGGAACTCGTGCAGCGGGTCATCATGGCTGGCGCGGGGGCGGTGCAAGTCTGCTACGTCGGGCACTACCTTGCGGAGACGTTCAGGCTCCTGCTTTTCCATGCGGGCTGTGCCTTGGCGCCCTTTTGCATCGCGGGACTGGGCGTGCAGTCGCTGCAGGTTCAGTCGTTGCGTGCCCTGCTTGGCTTGTTGGGCGTGGCGTTTTGGCCACTGGCCTGGGCGGTTGGAAATATTGCCAGCCAGGCGATGCTGGAGGGTTCGCTCAAGGTGTCGGCTTGGACCGCCTCCTCGGCGATGTATCCCAAGGTCGCAAGTGGGGTGGAGAGGACCCTTGCGATGGCGGCACCCTATTTGTCCTGGTGGCTGCTCAGCGTGGTGATAGTGATGACGCTGGCCGTGTGCGCCTGGATGCTGGGCTGGCTGGCCTTGGGGCCCTGGGCCCTGCACCGGGTTTTATCCGCCGGTGCAAAGGGGGCGGGAGTGCTGTGAACCAAGGCCCCGTTTAGGGCGCGCGGACGGGGGACTGCTTGCTGGAGGACACCTGGTTCTTTTCGTCGACGAGGACGATGGAGGCCTTGTGGGAGGCGATTTCGTCCGGCTGGAGCTGGATGTAGGCGGCGATGATGACGAGGTCGCCAGGGCGGGCCAGGTGGGCGGCGGCGCCATTGATCTGGATCTGGCCGGGTTCGCCATAGATCACGTAGGTGGTGAAGCGGGAGCCGTTGGTGATGTCGTAGATGTCGACCTGCTCAAACTCGAGCATGCCCGCAGCGATGCAGAGCTCGCGATCGATCGAGATGGAACCCTCGTAATCGATATCGGCGGAGGTCACCGTGGCCCGGTGGATTTTGGCGCGGAGAAATGTCCTATGCATCGTGTGTTATGTTTGCTGAGAAGGCCAACAAACCGAGCAGGATGAGCTCCGGTTCAATGTGGGTAAAGAGCTTTTCCCTGCGGAAGATTCTGGCATTTCCCCCTGTGGCAACCAGGGCGAAGGGATTTTCACCAAAGGATTCAGCGGCGATGCGCGCCGTCAGGCGTTCCAAGGCGCCGAGGTGACCGTGATAGAGTCCGCTGGCGATGGCCTGCTCGGGACTGCGGCCGGTGGCCCGCGCCGGGGCGGAGGCCTTGATGGCGGGGAGTTGTGCGGTGCGCGCTGCCAGGGCTTCGCTCCACAGCCCCAGACCAGGGAGAATGGCGCCGCCGCAGAGCAGGCCGTCCGCTCGGAGGGCCGTCACGGTGCTGGCCGTGCCACAGTCCAGCACGATCAGGTCGGTGTCGGGGATCAGGGCACGCGCACCCAGGACGGCGGCAAGGCGATCGGTGCCGAGCCGGCGGGGTTCCAGGTAGCCGATCTTCAGTCCATGGGGGGCATCGGCGTTGAGTAGAAAGGGGGCGCGGCCTGTCAGCTTTTTCAGGATGCGGGCGAGGCTGTCCGTGAGCTTGGGCACCACGGAGCAGTACACGGTGCGGTCGATCGGGCGTGTGCCAATTTCGGAGCGCAAGGCAGCCTCGAGTGCGCGGAGGGATTGTGCGCGTGGGATCCTGAAGCGCCGACTCAGGCGCGTGCCCTGGAAGAGAGCCCCGAGCAGGGTGGTGTTGCCGATGTTGAGGGCGAGGGTGCGCATGGGGCGTTCAGCCTGGGCTGCCACGTTCGGCGATGAAGCGGGCGAGCAGGGCGGCCAGTGCGGTCGTGCCGCCTATGGGGGTCACCTGGCCCGGCGCGCTGTAAAAATGGAAGGGGTGCACGGGCGCCTTACGGATTTCATGGAGGTCGTTCTGCACCACCGCATCGACGCCGCCCGCGGCGAATTGTGCGTTCACGGCTGCGGCGCGGGCAGCCTGGTCGGCCCCCACGGTCAGCTTGAAGCCTATCACCACGGGCGCGGGGGTGGCGAAGGACTTGATCGAGGGAAGGATCTTGGGGGTGCGCACGAGGCGCAGGAGGAGCTCGTCCGCGTCGGAGCGGATCTTGCCCGCCACAAAGGACTCGGGGCGGTAGTCGGCGACGGCGGCGCACATGATCACCGCGTCGTAACGCTGGGTTGCGAGCCGGGCCTGCAGGCGCTGGCGCAGGTCCTCGGCGGAGCCAAAGAGTTCGCTGTGGCAGCCTGCGGCGGCGGGGACCGAGGCCTGGCCTCGCAGGAGAGTGACCTCGTGGCCGAGGGCGAGCAGGGCGTTGGCCAGGGCGGCACCGGTGCTGCCCGTGCTCACGTTGGAGACAAAGCGCACCTCGTCGATGGGCTCGCGCGTGCCTCCGGAAGTGATCAGCAACTTGAGCATGGGCGGCTCAGAGTTTCAGCGCGGTGCGGAGCGTGGAGGTGATCTCCTCGGGTTCGGCCAGGCGGCCGGGGCCGTTTTCGCCGCAGGCGAGCATGCCTGTCGCCGGCTCGATCATGAGGACGCCCCAGCTGGTGAGGGTCTTGACGGAGGCCTGCGTGGCGGGGTGCTGCCACATGAAGGTGTTCATGGCAGGGGCCACGTACCAGGGCTTCGTGCCATGTTCCCAGGCGAGGAAGAGGGCGCCGATGAGGTCGTCTGCCAGGCCGGCGGCGAGTCGGTTGAGCGTGTTGGCCGTGGCGGGGCAGACGATGGCCAGGTCGGCCTCGCGGGCGCGGTTGATGTGGTCCATCGCGCGGCCCTTCTCCCACATGTCGGAGAGGACGGGCTTGCCGGTCAGACCCTCTAGGGTGGCGGGGCCGATGAATTGCAGGGCGGCGGGGCTGGCAACGGTCTGCACGTCGGCACCGGCCTGCACAAGGCGCGAGATCACCTGGCAGGCCTTGTAGCAGGAGATGGAGCCGGTGAGGAAGAAGAGGACCTTAGGACGCGACATTGTCGATGAGTCTGGTTTTTCCGAGGCGGACGGCACCGTAGCGGATGCCTTCGCGGTCCTCCACGTAGTCCACGACGAAACCGGCGGCCTCGAGCTGGGCTCGTGCCTGGGTGGCGTCGGGGGCTGAGCGGAGGACGCGGTTGAAGGTGGGGGCGAGGGCGCGTTCCGCGGGGGAGAGGCGGGCGTTGCGCGAGCTCATGGCCAGGCCGTCGGCTTCGCGGATCGTGGGGCAGGGCACGATTTCGGTGGGCAGGAAAAAGGCGGTGCACATGCCCTTGATGAGCTGGAGTTGCTGCTGGTCCTTCTCGCCGAAATAGGCGCGTTCGGCGTCGGCGATCTGGAGGAGCTTCATGACAACGGTGAGAACGCCGTCGAAGTGGCCGGGGCGGTGGGCGCCGCACAGTTCGCGGCTGAACTGCGTCTCGCCGACGAGGTAGCGCGTGCCGTTCGGGTACATCTCGGCGGCGCTGGGCGCGAGGACGTAGTCGACTCCGGAGCGGTCCATGAGGTCGCAGTCGGTGTCGAGCATGCGCGGGTAGTTCTCGTAGTCCCACTTGTCGTCGAACTGGGTGGGATTGACGAAGACCGAGGCGAGGACCACGGGGCAGTCCTGCTTGGCGCGCACAAGGAGGGAGCCGTGACCCGGATGGAGGGCGCCCATGGTGGGAACGAAACCCACGGCTTGGCGGGAGGCACGGAAACCGGCGCGGAGGGCGCGCCATTCGGCAACTGTGTGGATGATCTTGGGCATCTTGAAAAAAGGGGGGGGCTGGCTGGCGAGCGGCGTGGGCTCAGGCGCCGAAACGTTCCTTGGCTCCTGGGAAATCGCCGGAGACGACATCCTTTGCGTAGCGGGTGACGCTGTCGCGCACGAAGGTGGCGCCGTCGGCGTAGCGGCGGACAAAGCGGGGCTTGAAATCGGGGTTGAAGCCGAGGAGGTCGTGCAGGACGAGCACCTGTCCGTCGCAGCCGGCGCCTGCGCCGATGCCGATGGTGGGAATGCGCAGGAGGGAGGTGACCTCGGAGGCGAGGGTGTGCGGGATGCATTCCAGTACCACGGCGAAGGCGCCGGCGTCCTGAAGGCGCAGGGCATCCTCCTTGAGCTTGGCGGCCTCGGCTGCTTCCTTCGCCTGGACGGTGAAGCCGCCAAAGGCGTGCACCCATTGCGGGGTGAGGCCGAGATGGCCCATGACCGGGATGCCGGATTCCACCAAGTGGCGGATGACGTCCTCGTGGCCGCTGATTCCCTCCACCTTCACGGCGTGGGCGCCGGCGCGCAGCAGGGTGGCGGCGCAGTCGGCGGCGTGAGCAGTGCCCTTGCGTGTGGAGAGGAAGGGCATGTCGGCCACGATGAGGCGGTCGGGCGCGGTGCGGGCGACGGCGCGCGTGTGGGTGGCCATGATCTCGGCGGTGGCGCCGAGGGTGTCGCGCTCCCCGTGGACGACCATCATGACGCTGTCCCCCACCAGGAGGATGTCGACGGGGGTGTCGTTGAGGAGGCGTGCGGACCAGGCGTCGTAAGCTGTGACCATCACAAGTTTACGGGCTTCGGACTTGGCGGCAGCAATGTCGCGGATGGAAGGCATGGTGCTAAAGGGGCCCCGAGCGTAGGTGGCGGGGGAGGGCAGGGCAAGGTAAAGCCCCTTGGGCTTGTTGTACATGGGTTGCGCAAGCTGCACCCATGGGCTCTTATGTTCTTGTGGAGATTTTTTGCCGCTGCTAATCAAACCCTCACTTTAGGAGAAAATGAAGATTCCTGCCTTGCTGAACACCGAGCCTTCCCTGTCGAAACGACCCGACCCGATCGTTTATGGCAAACAGATCATCGAAGGGCTGGTGGTGCGTCCTGATTCGCGCAGTGTGATGCGCAAGGCGATCGAGGGGGTGCCGATCATCGTTGAGAGCAACAACGACTACATCAACCTGTACCATGTGTTCGAGCGCCTCATCAAGGCGGAGGGCATGGAGGAGCTGAAGCTCGTCAGGAAGCAGATCGGCGAGACCCGATGGGTGCTCTTTGTGGTGACGGACGAGGCGCCGAGCCCGAAGACGACGCTGGACCGCGGCTATGATCCCAAGAGGGGTCGCTACAAGCGTTATGCCGAGCAGCTGTGCGAGGGTGATGCGCTGACCTTTTCGGACAAGAACGAGGCGATCAAGGCGCGCCGCGCCTGGCAGCTCTACGTGCCTGCGGAGAAACGCAAGCACCTGCGCTCGGCGGTCCGCACGGTGGGCAAGACGGGCAAGTACCTTGTCTGCCTTTTGCCAAAGAAAAAAGAATAAATAGGTTTGACGAAGTAATACCTATTCTACCAAGTTGGCCTGATGCAAGATCAGGCCACGATGGAGGCGTATGTGAACGCCCGCCTGCTGGGGCAGGAGGCGGCGGTCGGTGAGTTCTGCGGAGCTGTCGAGCGCGCTGAGCGCGGTCCCAGGAGGGTGGGGCGCCTGAAGGGCTTTGTGTTGCTGCTGGGTCCCACGGGCACGGGCAAGACGGAGATGGTGAAGCTGGCGGCGCAGTTCCTTTATGGAGCGGCGGGTGCCGCGGTGAGGCTGCGGCGTTTTGACATGGGTGAGTACCAGCATCGCGATTCGGTGCTGCGGCTGCTGGGCGGGCCCGGGCAGCCGGCGCTGCTGGGGGCGGCGATCGATGCGCTCAATGCGCAGGGCGGGGGTATCCTGTTGCTCGACGAAATCGAGAAGGCGCACCCGGACCTGCTGACGGTGCTGCTGTCCTTTGACGAGGCGCGGTCGACGATGGCGGACGGGACGACGAAGGATCTTTCGAGCTGCTACGTCGTGATGACCTCGAACCTCGGAGCTGCGGAGGCGGCGCTGATGGGCAACAACGGCTATTCGGCGATTCGCCGGAAGGTGATCCGCGAGGCGGAGCTGACCTTGCGCAAGGAGACCGTGGCGCGGTTCTCATCGGTGATCGTGATGAACACGCTGAGCTATGAGGTGCAGGAGCTCATCACGGAGCGGCTGCTGGCGCGCGAGCTCCTGCTGCAGAGCGAACACTGCCAGCGTTGGATCGAGGCGGGTGATTCCAGCGTGGTGAGTTTTCTGGTGGGAAAGGGTTTTTCCCCCGACCTGGGGGCGCGCAACATCAGGCGCACGATAGAGAAGTATGTGGGGGATGCGCTGGCGCCCTTCGCGCAGCTGGACTGCGGCGGGGGCGGCGTGGCGGAGCTGGTGGGCGATCGCTGGTCGCGCGGGCTGGTGTTGAAGGTGGAGCAGGAGGAGCTGGTGGTGTGGCCGCTGCGAAGGAGCATCGCCCTGCAATCCCTGCTGGCGCGCGTGTGCCAGCAGGACGGCCCGGGGGAGGAGCCCGGGTGCGTGGTGGCGGTAAACGAAATGGACGACAGGGCGGGGCAGGATGCGGAAGGCGTCACGGTGCCTGGAACAGACGGAGGATAATTTCACATGAGCAATCCCGAGGAGACCCAACGTTCACCGTCCCTGATCGATGTCGAGGTGCTGGATCTCGGCCCCTTGCGCGAGCAGGCGGTGGCGCACTACATCAGCCTGGACCCGGCGCGCGCGGGCTGGTCGGCGGAGCGGCAGGCCCGGTTGAGGATAAGGACGGAATGCCGCTGGGGACGGGTGCTGCTGGAAGACCAGTCGCTCTATATGATCAATGAGAAGGGTGAGGGGCCGAAGGAAGCGCTCAGCCTGGTCATCAGGGCCTATGTGGCGTTGTTCGCGGAGATGCCGCCGGTGGCGGGGGATCCGGGTTTCTTCGAGACGGAGCCCTTCTGCAAGGTGCCGATTGACCGGTCGGCGGCGCAGACGTTCAAGGCGATGGGCATCGTGGCGCTGGAGGATTTTGTGCGTGCCAAGATCCCGGAGATGGAGGCCGCGTATGAGACCTGGGTGGAGGTGTTGCGCAGCGCGCGCGAGGTGGCGCGGGAAAAGCGGCAGCGCGTGCGGTGCTGAGGTCGCAGGTCGCAGGTCGCAGGTCGCAGGTCGCAGGTCGCAGGTCGCAGGTCGCCCGATTATCACCTGGGCCTTGAGCTGGCGACAGCGGAAGTGATGCGGGGCTATTTGAGGGGAGGCGTGCCTGGGGAGGCGGCCTTGGAGGCGAGGTAGTCGCGCACCCATTGCAGGGCGGCGGCTTCGTCGAAGAAGGTGCCGTCGAGCTGGGCCTCGAAGGCGGCATCGAGGATGGGCTTCAGGTGCGGGCCGGGCTGAAGGTTCAGGGCGAGCAGGTGGCGGCCGAGAAGGAGGGGGCGGGGCGGCTCGGTGCGCAGCTGGAGCACCTGGGCCTGGGCGCGCAGCTCGCGTATGAGATGCATGGAGCTGGCGGGATTCATGGGCGGTCGGCCCATGGCGTCGGAGGTCATCACCTCGCAAAGGTCGTCGATGGTGGCGGGCACCAGGCGGCGCGCGAGGCGGCGCAGCTGGGTGTCGCTGTAGCTCGGGCGGTTCTGGTGGTGGTGCAGCAGGTGGTGAACGACGAGGGCGCGCACGGGCTCATGCAGGTCCTTGGGGGCACCGATGCGTTGCATGAAGGTCTCGCTGTAGGGGCCGCCGGCGGCCTCGTGGCCCGGGCTGATCCAGCGCATGACGCCGCGACGTTCCGAGTAGGAGGTGGTGCAGGGCTTGCCGAAGTCGTGGGCGAGCACGGCGAAGCTGAGGATGCGG
>JAHFTI010000445.1 GCA_023265535.1 Opitutaceae bacterium | reverse complement strand
CAAGGCCGAGCAGCCTGCGGTCATCATCCTCACGGGCGGTGGCAGCGAGAAGATCGCCGTCGAGGCCATGAAGAAGGGTGCGCGCGACTACCTGATCAAGGGCTCCCTGGACCAGGCCACCCTGCGGCGCACGATGTCGGCGGCGTTGGACACGCGCCGGCTCGAGGCCGAACTCCAGCGCAGCAACGAGGAGATCCGCGCCAAGAACGCCCAGATGGAGGCCGAACTGGCGATGGCGCGCGAGGTGCAGCAGACGCTGCTTCCCCAGCAGTATCCCATCATTCCTCGCGGTGCCGATCCCGACACCCAGGCCCTGCGCTTCGCCCACCACTGGCAGCCCAGCAGTGCGATGGCGGGCGACTTCTTTGAGATCATCCCGGTCTCGGACACGGCCGTCGGACTTTTCCTTTGTGATGTGATGGGGCATGGCGTGCGCGCCGCCCTGGTCACCGCCCTGCTTCGCGGGCTGCTTGCGCAGGCCGGCCCGAATTCCTCCAATCCCTCCCTTTTCCTGCGCGACCTCAACCGCGAGCTCAAGGACATCCTCCAGCGCTCGAACGCCATGCTCTTCGCCACGGCGGTCTATCTCGTGGCGGATGTAGCCAACAAGCGGATACAGATCGCCAACGCCGGCCATCCGCACCCGATGCTCATCCGGCAGGCGACGGGGGACGTCTCGCTCTGGCAGGGGCCCGAGGGGCCTGATCCGGCGCTCGGCCTCCTTCCCGACACGGAATATTCCAGCCACATGATCCCGATGGGGGCGGGCGACAGCCTCATCGTGTACACGGACGGCATCTACGAGCCGGAAACCCCCGAGGGCGAGGCTTTCGGGACCGAGCGCATGATTGCCGGCGTGAGGTCGCGGCTGGGGCAGCCCACGCCCATGATCTTTGACGGGCTGATGGGGGACCTGCGGGCCTTCCTCAACGTGGATGAGAAGGCGGTTCACGCCGACGACATCTGCCTCGTCAGCGTGAAGTTTCCCTGAGCCGCCGCTCAGCCCTCGCGGGAGAGCTCGACGGAGCGGTCGCGCGCGGCGACGACGGTCTCGCGGATGATGCCGCGGAAGTCGTGGGCCTCCATGCGCCTGAGTCCGGCGAAGGTGGTGCCGTTGGGCGAGGTCACCTGGTTGCGCAGTTCCTCGGCCTCGGCCGTGGACTGGGCCATGAGCTTGGCGGAGCCGAGGATGGTCTCGACGGCGAGCTGGTAGGAGGCCTCGCGGGAGAGGCCGGCGGCGACACCCGCCTCGCGCAACGCGGCCGCGAACTCAAAGACGTAGGCCGGGCCGCTGCCGCTCAGGCCGGTGATGGCGTCGAGCTGGTCCTCGCTGACCGGGACGAGCTTGCCGAGCGAGCCGAGGATGCGCTCGACCAGGCTGCGGTCGGCGGCGCTGATCTCGGAGAGGGGGCTCCAGCCGGTGATGCCCGCGCCGATCTGGCCCGGGGTGTTGGGCATGGCGCGCACGAGGTTGCGGGCCTGCGGGAAGGTCTGGGACAGGCGCGAGAGGCGCTTGCCCGCGAGGATGGAGATGACGAGCGCGCCGCGCGTCAGCTGCGCCAGGCGCGTGTCGAGGCCTGAGAGCTGCTGGGGTTTGCAGGCTAGCACGACCACGTCGGCGCCCTCGAGCAGGGAGTCGAGCGTAGTGGCGTTATGGATACCCGTGGCCGCCGCCAGGCGTGCTGCCGTGTCGTCCTCGCCGCCGATGCAGGCGAGGCTGGAGGGGCTGGCCGAGCCGCTGGTGAGGAGACCGCCGACCATGGCCGAGGCCATGCGTCCGGCACCGATGAAGGCGATTTTGGACATGCGGGCCGGAGAATCGGGGAGCGGGAAGCCGGAATCGAGAACAAATCTCTACTCCGAATCCTCTTCCTTGGGCAGCGGGCGCTTGTTGACCGGATGGTGCAGGGTGGCGATGACGCCGCCGCCCGGCCGGTCGGTCAGGCTGACCTCGCCGCCGATGTTGCGCAGGGCGTGGCGTGCCACGGTCAGGCCCATGCCGACGCCCACCGTGCACTTGGTGCTGATGAAAGGTTCGAACATGTGGTCCCGGATGTCCTCGTTGATGCCGTGGCCGTTGTCCTCGACCATGATTTCCACGAAGGGGGTGGTCTCGCTGCTGCGCTCGCTGCGCCGGGTGGACACGAGAATGGCGCGTTCCACGTCGGCCTTGTCGCCATAGGACTCCCAGGCGTTGATGAGGATCTTGGCCAGCACGTCCTCGAAGATCTCGAGGTTGGTGTCGACCAGCAGGTCCCCGAGGGGATTGTCGATGGCGATGGGCTGGCTGATCTTGTAGTCGGCCTGGAAGCGGTTGATGCCGTTCTCGATCATCTTCTGCAGGCTGGTCTTCACCAGGGGCGGGCGGGCCCTCACGAGCAGGGTGCTGAGCTGCTTGATGATGACGACGATGCGCTGGACTGCCTCGTCCACGTGCTGCACATTGCGGCGCACGAGCTCGGGCTTGTCATGGAAGGCCTTGATCAGGTCGAGGTAGCCGATGACCACGCCGAGGAGGTTGTTGAGATTGTGGGCGATGCCCTGCGTCACGGCACCGAGTGCGGCTGCGCGGCGCGACTCCGCCAGGCGGTGCTGCAGTTCCGCCATCTGGCGGTTGATGGACACCACGCGCAGCTGCGTCTGCACGCGCGCATAGGTCTCATCGAGGTCGATGGGCTTGGTGATGTAGTCCACCGCACCTGCACCGAGGCCCTCGATCTTGCCCTCCTTGGAGGTCTTGGCGGTGATGAAAATGATGGGGATGTTCTTGGTGTGCTCGCGCGCCTGGAGCCGTTGGCACACCTCCAGGCCGTCCATCTCGGGCATCATCACGTCCAGCAGGATCAGGTCCGGGCGGTCCTTCTCCACCGAGGCCAGGGCGTCCACGCCGTTGAAGGCAGTGTTCACCTGAAGACCTTCCTTCTCCAGTTTGCGCCTGAGCAACTGGACGTTGATGGGCTGGTCGTCCACGACCAGGATTTTGGGGGCAGCCATGAGGTGGGTTCAGTAAAGTATCTTGGTGCGCCCTCGGCAAGGTTGTATCAACTCAGCAATTACTTAGCCGGTAAGCCTTGAGGGTGTTCTTCATAAGCATGGCGACCGTCATCGGGCCGACACCGCCGGGGACCGGCGTGATCTTGGAGCACAGGGGGCTGACCGCCGCGAAGTCCACATCGCCCGTGAGGCGGTAGCCGGTCTTCTTGCTGGGGTCGGCGATGCGGTTGATGCCCACGTCGATCACGACTGCGCCGGGCTTGACCATGTCGGCCTTTACGAAATCGGGGCGGCCGATGGCGGCGATGAGCACGTCGGCCTGGCGCGTGAGCAGAGGGAGGTTGGCGGTGCCGCTGTGGCAGATGGTGACCGTGCCGTTGGCGCCGGCCCTCTTCTGCAGGGCGAGCAGGGCGACCGGCTTGCCCACGATCAGGCTGCGGCCGAGCACGACCACATGCTTGCCTGCGAGGTCGACGCCACTGCGTGCGAGCAGCTCCATGATACCGGCGGGCGTGCAGGCCACGAATCCGGTTTCGTCCTCCTGGGCCACCTTGCCCAGGTTCACCGTGTTGAAGCCATCCACGTCCTTGCGCGCGGAGACGCGATGGAAGACGGCGACCTCGTTGATGTGCTTGGGCAGGGGGCTCTGCACCAGGATGCCGTCGACGGTCGGGTCGGCGTTGAGCTTGTCGATGAGCAGGAAGAGCTCGTCCTGGGTGATCGTGACGGGCGGGAGGATGACGCGGCTTTCCAGCCCGATCTCGGCGGCGGTCTTCTCCTTCTTCTTCACATAGGAGACAGAGGCGGGGTCCTCCCCCACGCGGACGAGGGCCAGGCAGGGTTTTCGGCCCTTGAGGGCGGCGATGTCGGCCTTGAGCTCGGCGATGATGTCGGTGGCGATCTTGTTGCCGTCGATGAGGTCCATGGGAATGAAGGGCCAGGCTTACTTGAGCTGCATGTTCTCGACCTCGATCACAATGTCGCGGGTGCCGGGCATGTTGCGGGCGGTGCCGTACACGGAGACGGGGCGGTCGAGGTACTTCTCGAGGGAGTCGGTGAGCATCAGCTTCGAAAGGTCGAGGTAGGCGAAACGGATGCCAGCGTCGTCATTGATCTGGAAGTCGTAGG
>JAHFTI010000444.1 GCA_023265535.1 Opitutaceae bacterium | reverse complement strand
CGACCTCGTTGGTGGCGGCCATCACGCCTGCGTTGCCCGAGGCGAGGCTGAGGCGGGCCTTGGGAGTGGGATGGGCTGCCGCGAACGCCTTAACCGCTGCCGTGACCGCGCTGAGTGTCTCCGCCTTGTGGTCAGCCAGGAAAATCATCACAGGCATGACCGAGCCGTCGGGATTGATGAGACCGGTGGCAGTCTCGATCGGGGAAACCGCCTGGGCCAGGGCCTGTTGGTTGGGTGGCAGGATGCGCCACTTGAGTGAACCCTCGTTCCAGCCACCATTGACGATCTTGGCCATGTGGGGGAGCGAGATGACCGATTTCACCCCGGGCACTGTCAGCACGTGTCCCTCGAGCTTGTCCATGAGGGAGACCACCTCGTGGTCGACGCAGGCGTTGGGGGAGGCCTCGACGATCACGGTCAGGATGTCCACGCCGATGCTGAAGCGGGAGGTGATGAGTGCGGTGTCCTTGTTGTAGCGCGAGTCCTGCCGCAGCTCGGGAAGGCCTGCCTGGAGATCGCCGATGCGCACCTCGGCGGACTTGAACCAGGCCCAGACTCCGAGCCCCATGCACACCACGATGATGATGAGCGAGGGAACGGGTTTCATCTCATTGGCGATGCGTGCCCAGAAGCGGTCTGTGCCCCTGCGGCGTGAGGCCACCCATTCGGCATAGTGCGGGGGCAGCCTCAGGTAGGACAGCATTATGGGAAGGAGGAACAGGTTCGTGATGATCACGATCCCCACGCCGAAAGAGGCTGAGATCGCCAGCTCGCGGATCGTCTGGATCTTGATCAGGAGCATGGTCAGGAAGCCGAAGGTGTCCGTGATCAGCGCCACGCCGCCCGTGATGAGCAATTGGCGGAAGGCGCGGCGTGAGGCCTCCAGCCCGTCCGCGCCGTTGAATACCTCGGTGCGGAAGGCGCGCACCATCTGCACGCCGTGGGAGACGCCGATGGCGAAGATGAGGAAGGGTACAAGGATCGAGAGCGGATCGATGCCGAAGCCCATCGCGGTGAGGCCGCCAAGCTGCCAGATGACGGCGATCAGCGAGCACTGGATGGGGGCTACGGCGAGTTTCCAGCGTCCCGCATAGCTCCACACCAGGAGGGTGGTGATCAGGATTGCCGCGCCGAAATAGAGGAGCACGCCGCGTGCACCGGTGCCGATGTCGCCCATGGCCTTGGCGAAGCCGATGATGTGGACGGTGATCTCCCCGTTGGTCTCCGACTCGATGCGGCGGCGCAGGTCCTCGAGGTTGGCGGCCACACGTGCGTAGTCGATCTTCGCCCCGGTGGCCGGGTCGGTTTCCATCAGCTGCGCGCTGATCATCGCAGCGCTGAAATCATTGGCCACGAGCTGGCCGAGCTTGCCGGACTTGATGATGTTGTCGCGGACCAGGGCGAAGTTCTCGGTCGTCGGGGTGAAGCCGGCGGGAATGACGGTGCCTCCGGAGAAGCCGTCCTCCACGACCTCCACATAGCGTACGTTCGGCGTGAAGAGGGACTGGACCTGGGCGCGATCCACGCCAGGAAGGAAAAAGACCTCGTCGGTGGCGGCCTTGAGTTCCTTGAAGAAGGCCTCGTTGAGGATGTCACCCTTGCGTGAGGCCAGTGCGATGAGCACACGGTTTGCTCCGCCGAACTCCGACTGGTACTTCGTGAAGGTGGCGATATACGGGTGTTCGTAGGGCAGGCTCTTGTTGAAGCTGGCGTCGACGCGCACGCGCGCCGCGAACCAGGTCATGACAAGGGTCAGGGCCGTGAAGACCAGCAGCAGGACGAGCCTGTTGCGGAAGACCCAAAGGGTGAAACGATCAAGAAGCTGGGCCATGATGGCTGCGTGCTGGAGGCGGACGATGTGGGGGGAACTCAGGGGGCGGGCAGGACGGAGACCCCGTCCTCACCGAAGGCGAGAAGCGTGCCGTCGGGGGCTTCGAGTAGTTCGGCGATGGCGGTGGTGATGCCTGGATTCCAGGGGCTGAAGCTGGCGCCCCCATCGCGGCTGAGAAGGAAGAGGCGAGCCTGGCCGGCGATGATCACCTGTCCGCGGGTGGTTTGCAGCGCGGTGGCCAGCAGGCCGGGCTTGGCGACGGGGAGACGCTCCCAGGCGGGGAGGCCCTGCGGGGCGGGGGCTGCGGCACCGTGCGCCAGCAGAAGGCTTCCACGCAGGCCGTGGGCTAGCAGGTCGCCCGAGGCAAGTGGCAGGATCCCGTAGAAGGACCCCTCGTAGGGAGAAGGGAGGGTATCCCAGGTGTCGCCGCCGTTGGTCGAGCGCAGAAGGAGTCCGCTCTCGCCGGCGACAAAGACCTGTCCGTTTGCCGAGACCGTGATGCGGTTGAGATGCTTGTCCGAGGACGGAAGGTTCAGGGGGGACCAGCTTGCGCCTCCATCCCGGCTTTCAAGAGCGAGGCCGAAGGCGCCTATGGCGATGATCCTCCCAGGGGATACGCAGGCCACGTCCAGGAGGGATGCCTCCTCCCCGGTGTGGGTGTAGTTGGTTTTCCATGACATTCCGCCGTCAGTGGTGGAGAGGATGCGGGCCGAATGCCCCACAGCCCAGCCTTGCAGTCCGTCCGGTGCGAAGGCCACGCCGGTGAGGGTCTCACCCGCGGGCGCGGCGCAGCGGGTCCAGGAGCGGCCGGAGTCGGTTGAGCGCAGGATTGCGCCCCGTTCGCCCACGGCGACCAGTGCCTTGCCACAGCGCGCCGCATCAAGCAGGAGCCAGCGTGCGGCAGGCTCGGCCCGGAGTGTGGAGGCCGCGGTCCGGGCCGGATCATCTGAAGCTGCGGCGGCATG
Organism: Opitutaceae bacterium; assembly: GCA_023265535.1. GTDB lineage: Bacteria > Verrucomicrobiota > Verrucomicrobiia > Opitutales > Opitutaceae > MWDT01. The sequence goes on along the minus strand of JAHFTI010000444.1, from coordinate 1,333 downwards.
GAGCCCGCCGCAGGCGGCCAGCAGGAGGGCTCCTGAACAGATAAGTTGCCGCCAGGGGAGCCCGAGGGCCCGCTGGCGGCAGCGAGGGGAGGCAGGCGCGGGGCGCATGAGCCGATCAGCGTGTGCCTTCGCGACGCAGCGTGTCCACGCCATAGTCGGAGGGGGCCCGCTTGATCGAGAAGTCGTAGGGCTTGCGTTCGTTGTCGAGGCCTATGGCCAGGTAGCGCCCGGACTGCAGGTCCGTGTGGACCTCGAGCGTGCTCCAGAAGACCTGCGCATCATAAAACTGGATACAATGGGCCTCGGAGACGCGCCAGAGCTGGCCGCGCGAGTCGTACTGGTCGACTGCGAGCACCTGCCAGCTGTCCTCGTCGAGATAGAAGGTGCGGCGCGGATAGATGTGCGAGGTGCCGGGCTTGAGGGTGGCCTCGACGACCCAGACGCGGTGCAGCTCGTAGCGGGCGAGATCCTGGTTGATGTGGAGCGGGCTCAGGATCTCGTCCACCTTGGTCTTGTCGCTGTGCAGGCGATAGGAGTTGTAGGGCACGACCATCTCCTTCTTCCCGATGAGCTGCCATGTGTAGCGGTCGGGTGCGCCGTTGAACATGTCGAACTGGTCGGAGGTGCGCTGGTTGTCGGCGTTCGTGCCGGGGGCGTCGTAGGCCACATTCGGGGCGCGGCGGACGCGGCGTTGCCCGGGGTTGTAGACCCAGGCGTTGCGGGGCTCGAGCACCTGGTCGAGGGTCTCATGCACCAACAGGATCGAGCCGGCGACCTTGGCGGGGCCGACCACGGCCTGCTTGTAGTAGATCAGGACGTTGTTGAGGTCCCTCTCGGTGATGTCGGGGCGGGTGTAGTTGAAGAGGAACTCGTCCTCGAAGTCCACGAGCGAGTAGTTGCCGTTGCGCAGCGGTGCCGCCTGGCTGATGAAGCGCGTGGCTGCGACGCCGCGGTAACGGGCGAGATGGTTCCAGATGGCCTCGAGGCCGTTCTGGGGGATGGGGAAGGGGATGCCCTGCAGGGCGCCGCTGAAACCATTGCCCTCGTTCACCAGCTGGGCGCTGGTGGCGTAGGTCTTGGTGGCGGCATAGATGTGCCCGGGGTTGGCGGCGGTGCGGTGACTGGGATAGACGAGGATCTTGTAGTCCTTGTAGGTGCGCAACAGTGCCAGCTGGCCGGCGGTGAGCTTGCTTTCATAGGCTCCAAGATTGGCGGCGGTCAGGGTCGCAACGGGCTGTTCACCGGGGAAGGGATCGGGGTGGAAGGTGCCGGGTTTGTAACCGGCGGGAGCTTCCGTGAGACCTCCGGTCCAGACGGGGATGGAGCCGTCGGC
>JAHFTI010000443.1 GCA_023265535.1 Opitutaceae bacterium | reverse complement strand
AAAAAGAACAGGTTTGGGGATTGATGGGAACTAGATATAACGTTAAATCACCCATAAATCCCCGAAAATTTTCCCTGAAGGCCGCTTGTGCGTTGGAAGTGGCTGGGTTTCGGGGAGCTGCACCCATTTAAACATGAAATTCAACACCTTCTTCTCGGCCCTCCTGCTTGCGGGTAGCCCCCTGTGGGCTGCGGTGGTGGCCGCGCCCGTTGCGAAGCCCAGCGATGCCGATTTTGCGCGCCTGGGCATTGCCGAGATTCGCCGTGCCGTGGTGGCGGAGGAGCCGGCGAAGCGTTGGGAGACGGCCATGCTGAGTGGCAATGGCCTGACCGGGGCCATGGTGATGGGCGGGGTGAGGGAGGAGACGATCATCCTGAACAGGGCGGGGCTGTTCCTGCCCTTCACGCCGCCGCGCCTGCCGCCCAACCAGGGCGAGCACCTGCCGCGCCTCCGGGCGATGCTGGCGGAGGGGCGTTACCAGGAGGCGGCGGATTTCGTGTACGAGCTTTCCCAGAAGGAGGGCTTCAATGGCACGCACTGGACGGATCCCTTCGTCCCGGTGTGCTCGCTGCAGGTCCGCATGCCCGGCGAGGGCGGCGTGACGGGCTACCTGCGCGGGACCGACTACGCGACAGGCGTGGCGGGCGTGCAATGGACCGATGCGGCGGGCACGCTGGTGCGTCGGGTCTTTGTCTCGCGCGCCGACGACGTGGTGGTGGTGTCGCTGCGCCGCGAGGGCGGCGGGCCCGTCGACTGCGAGCTGGGGCTGGTGCAGCATGACCCCTCCGTCTCCGAGACGGAGAAGGCGGCGCCGGCCGAGGCCTTCGGCGTGGTGGAGAGCGGGGCCACGCCGGGTGGCGGGCTTTCGTTCCACAGCAGCTTTGCAAAGGCCTGGAAGGGCAGCGCGGAGGGCTGCGAGGCGGCTGCGCGCGTGGTGGCGAAGGGCGGGCGCGTGAGCGTCGAGGGCGACAGGCTGCGTGTGACGGGGGCCGGCGAGGTGCTGGTGCTGCTGCGCACGGCGGTTGTATCCAAGGAGGCACTACGCGAGCCGGCGGCGCTGGCGGAGGGGCTGGCGTCGCTCGAGGGCGACTATGACACGCTGCTGGCGCGGCATGTGCGCCTGCATGGGGAGATATTCCGGCGCATGCGGCTGGACCCGGGCGGATCGGACCCGGAGGCGCACCGGCTGCCGTCGGCCGCGCTTTTTGCGCGCAGCGGGCTGGGGCGTCCCGACGCGGCGCTCCTGGAGAAGCAGTTCGACGCCTGCCGCTACCTCATCCTCTCGAGCAGCAGTGCGAAGTGCCCGCCGACGCTGCAGGGCGTGTGGGGAGGGACCTGGCATCCGGCCTGGTCGGGGGACTACACGCATGACGGCAACGTGCCGGTGGCGATCATCGGCGACCTGCCGGCGAATATGCCCGAGCTGCTGGAGGGCTTCTTCAGCTACCACGAGTCGCTGCTGGGCATGTACCGCGAGAACGCGCGGCGGCTCTTCAAGGCGCGCGGCATCGTGGTGCCGGCGCGCACGGGAAATCACGGCTACGCGAACCATTTCGGGCCGCGCTGGTGCCTGACCTTCTGGACGGCGGGCGGGGCCTGGGTGGCGCAGACCTACTACGACTATTTCCTGCACACGGGCGACCGCGAGTTCCTGCGCGCGAGGGCGATTCCCTTCATGCGCGAGGTGGCGCTCTTCTATGAGGATTTCCTGCAGGGCACGGAGGGGGCGGACGGACGCGTGGTGTTCTCGCCCTCGTACTCGCCGGAGAATGAGCCGGCCAACACGAAGTCGCAGGCCACGGTGAATGCCACGATGGACGTGGCGGCGGCGCGCGAGCTGTTGGGCAACCTGATCGCGGCGTGCAGGCAGGAGGGGGTGGAGCGCGAGGCGGTGGCGCGCTGGGAGGCGCTGCTGCGGAAATTGCCCGAGTACCGGGTGAATGCCGACGGTGCGCTGGCCGAGTGGTGCACGCCGGCGCTCGAGGACAACTACGCGCACCGGCATGTGTCCCACTTTTATGAGCTCTACACGGGGCTGAGCGACCGCGTGGCGGGTGACCCGGCGTTGAGGCAGGCCTTCCGGGAGGCGCTGCAGAAGCGCACGGACTGGCGCAGGAAGATCGGCGGCGGCGAGATGGCCTTTGGGCAGGCGCAGATGGGTGCGGTGGCGGCGAGCCTGCGCATGCCGGAGCTGGCCTTCGAGAACGTGGACATGCTGAGCAACTGGTTCTGGTTCCCGGAATCGATGATGACGGCGCACAACCCGCGGAGCATCTTCAACACGGACATCGCAGGGGGAATCCCGCAGCTCATCATCCGCATGCTGTCCGATGCGCAGCCCGGCTGGCTGGAGCTGCTGCCGGCGCTGCCCGCGCAATGGCCGAGCGGGCGCATCACGGGCATTCTGTGCCGGGGCGGCGTGGAGATCCGCACGCTGGAGTGGACGCCCGAGGCGGTGAGGGCGACGCTGGTGTCGCGCGCCGACCAGGTGCTGCGCGTGCGGGTGCAGGGTGTATCCGGTGAGCGGATATTGGAGCTCAGGGCGGGCGAGGCGCGGGAGATCGTGGTGGGGCGGCGGTAGAACTGGCCATGAAGGATCGACTTAATGTGAATTGGGCGACTTGCCCCCTCGGCGCGGCGGCGCGTATAAAAGGTAAAAGGTAAAGCGTGACCCCCTCGCTTGGTGCCGGGCCTCGGCGCCGCCGGGCTCCTCAGGGATTCACAAAAAGGCCCGCGCCGTTTGGGGACGCGGGCCTTGGGAATGGAGGGGAGCCGGGCTCAGATGGCGCCGCGGCGGGCCTCGAGCTGGGCGCGGATGGCGTGCATTTTGTCGCGGTTGAGCGGGAAGCGGAGGACGGCGTAGAAGGCGATGAGCAGGCCGAGCACGGGGATGGCCGAGAGCATGAAGCGGATCATGAAGATCGTCTCGTCGGACTGGACGGGGAGGTCGGCGTTGAAGCTGGTGTAGCTCAGGATGAAGCCGGAGGCGCCGCCGCCCAGGGCCATGCCGACCTTGGAGATCCAGGACTGGCAGGAGGAGAAGGAGCCCTCGCGGCGCTTGCCGGTCTCGAGCTCGTCGTAGTCGATGACGTCGGCGAGGGTGGAGCCGTAGATCGTCCAGAAGCCGGCGCCGGTGAAGGCGACGCAGCCGCTGGCGAAGAGCTGCAGCCAGGGGATCTCGGGGTTGTAGAACCACCAGTCGCCCACGAAGGCGCCGATGCCCATGAGGAAGACAAGGCCGAGGGCGTGGCGTTTGCCGAAGCGGTGGGCGATGCGGTTGAAGAAGGGGATGCCGAGGAAGCCCATGATGAAGCTCGAGAAGCCCATCGCCGTGTTCCATTGGGTGGCGAGCGCGACGTCGCCCTTGCAGACGTAATAGACGGTGTTGTAGTAGCCCAGGATGCCGACCATTGCGGTGCTGGTGCCGTAGGCGAGCACCATGCCGAGCACGTAGCGGAAGGGGCGGCACTTGATCGTCTTCACGAGGGTCTCGAGGAAGGAGACGCGCTCCTGTTTGCGCGAGACGACGTAGTCGTAGTAACGCTCGCGCACCAGGGTGAAGACGCCGATGGCGGCGACAATCATGATGGCGCCGAGGATGACCGTGAGCGTCTTGGCGCCGAGGAGGATGTCGGGCTTGCCGTCAGCACCGTTGAAAAAGGACAGCGTGGTGAACTGGAGGGCGAAGAACATCGTCAGCTCGGGGAGCTTCTGGACGGCGTTCTTGATGGACATGACGCTGGTGCGTTCATTGTAGTCCGGCGTCATTTCCGAGCCGAGGCTGACCCAGGGCATGTTGAAGCAGCTCATCACCGGGATGTAGATGGCGGTGGTGGCGAGCATGTACCAGAAGTAGATGGGCACCTCGTGTTGGGTGCCGAAGAGTTCGAAGCTGGTGTTTCCCCAGCCGGGCTGGACCCAGAAGAGGCAGGGGAGGCCGATGCCGGCGAGCACGCCACCGATGAGGATGAAGGGGCGGCGGCGTCCGAAGCGGGTGCGGGTGTTGTCGGAGAGCCAGCCGAAGATGGGGTCCGAGGCGGCGTCGAAGAGACGCTGGATCATCTGGGCGGTGGAGATCCACCGCGGGTCCATGTGGAGGAAGATATTGAAGACCTGGAAGGAGAGCGAC
>JAHFTI010000442.1 GCA_023265535.1 Opitutaceae bacterium | reverse complement strand
CGGCCTGCTCCTCTGCCTGGCACCCTTCCTGTGCGCCACCACCCCCGAGAAGTTGGCCACCCGCAGCCTCTCCCTCGCCGGCGAATGGTCCTTCGCCCTCGGCGGAACCGAACCCGCCTTCCCCCAGCCAGCCCAGGCCCCGGCCCTCTCCTTCTCCGACACCATCGCCCTCCCCGGCACCACCGAAACCCGCAACAAGGGCCCCGAATACGCCGGCCGCGAGATGGGCGGCCTCACCCGCCTGAGAAAATTCGACGGCCCCGCCTGGTACCAACGCGACTTCGAGGTCCCCAACTCCTGGGCCGGCTGCCGCATCGTCCTCGAACTCGAGCGCACCAAGTACACCCAGGTCTGGCTCGACGGCGTCGCCCTCGGCAGCAGCACCCTCCACACCGCCCCCCAGCACTTTGAGCTGCCCGCCACCCTCGCCCCCGGCAGGCACACCCTTCTCATCCTCGTCGACAACCGCCCCGCCCGCCGCGCCGTCCAGGCCGAGGCCCACCAGTTCAGCGACAACACCCAGACCAACTGGAACGGCATCCTCGGCCGTATCCAGATCACCGCCACACCCCGGGTCTGGCTCGACGAGGTCAGGGTCTTCCCCGACCTAGCCGACAGGTCCTTCACCGTCAGGGCCCGCATCCACAACCGCACCGGCAGCCCCCAGTCGGCCTCGCTTTCCCTGGCCGCCTCCAGCTTCAACCACGAGGGCCCCTGCCAGCGCCCCGCCCCCGCCGCCACCCAGGTCCTCGTCGAGGGTCTCTCCGCCACCGTCAGCCTGCGCCTCCCCCTCGGCGCCGGCGCCCTCGCCTGGGACGAGTTCAACCCCGCCCTCTACACCCTCACCGCCACGCTCGGCTCCCCCGCCGGTATCCACACCGTCACTACAGAGGCCGGCCTGCGCGAGTTCCGCGCCCGCGACGCCCGCTTCACCATCAACGGCCGCGCCACCTTTCTGCGCGGCAAGCACGACGGCTGCGTCTTCCCCCTCACCGGCCATCCGCCCATGGACCTCGAGGGCTGGCTCGCCTACCTGCGCACCTGCCGCGCCTACGGCATCAACCACCTCCGCTGCCACACCTGGGTCCCTCCCGAAGCCGCCTTCGCCGCCGCCAACCGCCTCGGCATCTACCTCCAGCCCGAGCTCCCCTTCTGGGGCACCTTCACCGCCGCCGTGCGCGACTTCCTCGCCCCCGAGGCCGACGCCACCCTGCGCGCCTACGGCAACCACCCCTCCTTCGTCATGTTCACCCTCGGCAACGAGATCGGCGGCGACCGCACCCTCATGAATGCGCTGGTCACCCGCCTGCGCGAGGACGACCCGCGCCGCCTCTACGCCGACGGCTCCAACAACGTCCTCTGGGATCCCCGCTTCCAGCCCAGCAACGACTTCTGGTCCTCCGCCAAGGCCATCAACCCCGCCTCCAACGAGAAACAGGTCCCCGCCCGCGGCTCCTTCTGCGTCTTCGACGGCAGCGACGGCCACGTGCAATGGGGCCCCGCCAACACCCGCGTCGACCTCGCCGCCGCCATCGCCGGCATCCCCGCCCCCTTCGTCGGTCACGAGACCGGCCAGTGGACCAGCTACCCCGACTTCCGCGAGATCGCCAAGTACACCGGCGTCACCCGCGCCCGCAACCTCGAGACCTTCCGCGACCTCCTCGCCCGCCGCGGCCTCGCCGGGCGCAACGCCGCCTTCAACAGGGCCTCCGGCGCCCTCGCCGCCGAGCTCTACAGGGAGGAGAACGAACTCTTCCTGCGCACCCCAGGCATGGACGGCTTCCAGCTGCTCGACCTCCAGGACTTCCCCGGCCAGGGCACCGCCCTCGTCGGCATCCTCGACGCCTTCATGGACAGCAAGGGCTTCACCACCCAGGAGCTCTGGCGCCGCTCCTGCGACGCCCACGTCGCCCTCGCCCGCTTCGACAGGTACACCTGGACCACCGACGAGACCTACCTCGCCGACCTCGAGCTCGCCCACTACGGCCCCTCCGACCTGCAGGGCGCCCGCGTCTCCTGGGAACTCCGCAGCAGCACCGGCGAACTCGTCGCCTCCCAGGACCTCGCCCCCCAGGACCTGCTCCAGGGCGGCGTCCGCCGCCTCGGCCGCGCCGAGGCCTCCCTCGCCAAGGTCAAGGCCCCCACCCGCCTCGACCTCATCGTAACCGTAAGCCCATCCGACCGCAGCGAAGCCCAGACGCAGCGGGACTTGAGCGCAGCGAAACCCTCCGTACCCTTGGCGAAGGAGGGCGTCATCCGCAACTCCTGGCCCGTCTGGGTCTACCCCTCCGCCTCCGCCCCGCTCCCCTCCGCCACCAACCCGCCCGCCGGCGTCACCCTGGTGCGTAGTTACAATGCGGATACAAGGGCCCTGCTCGACTCCGGCGCCCGCGTCGTCCTCGTGCCCGACTCGAAGAACTGGGCCGACACCCTCCCCGGCGCCTACGCCACCGACTACTGGTGCTGGCCCATGTTCAACAACACCCCCGGCACCATGGGCCTCCTCATCGACCCCGCCCACCCCGCCCTCGCCGCCTTCCCGAGCTCCTTCCACAGCGAGCGCCAGTGGTCCGTGCTCGCCCACGCCTCCACGCCCGTGCTGCTCGGCGGCCTGCCCGCCGCCCTCGAGCCCGCCGTCCAGGTCATCGACAACCTCGAGCGCAACGAGAAGCTCGGCCTGGTCTTCGAGCTCCGCGTGGGCCGCGGCTCCCTGCTCGTCTGCGGCATCGACCTGCCCTCCCTCGCCGCGAAGCACCCCGAGGCGCGCCAGCTGCTCGCCTCCCTCCTCGCCTACGCCGCCTCGCCCGCCTTCGCCCCGCGCGTGGACGCCGCACCCGCCGCGCTCGACACCGCCCTGCGCCCCAACCTCGCCCGCGACCGCCAGGTCAGCGCCAGCTCCTTCTTCCAGCCGCCCTGGGGCGCCATCCCCTCCCCGGCCCGCGCCATCGACGGCGACCTGAACACCCGCTGGATCGCCGCCGAGGGCGACCGCGCGCCCGCCCTGACCGTCGACCTCGGTGGTATCCATTCCGTGGATACAGTTCAGCCCGTCTGGGAGCAGGACGAGGCCGGCTACGCCTGGACCGCCGAGGCCTCGCTCGACGGCGCCACCTGGACGCCCCTCTGCGGGGTCCCCGCCTCCTCCACCGCGGAAGCCGCCGCCCCCCCCGCCAACCCCGGCCGCCACACGCTCGTCTTCGCCCCCGTGCAGGCGCGCTTCGTGCGCCTCAACGCCAAGGCCCATCCCGCCGGCCGCCGCTTCTGCCTGCGCGACCTGCGCATCCTGGGCCTCTGAGCCCGGAAAAGGAAAAGGGCCGCCCACCACAGGCGGCCCTTTCAACAGACCACTAACCCTGAAACTAACCCTGAAAAATCATGGCTGCTTCTTGCGCACGGCCTTCACAGGCCCGAGGTTCGAAGTCTTGCCGTCCGGAGTGACCACCTTGATCCAGTACCAATACTCCGGTTTGCCGTCCGCCAGCGTCTCGGTGAAGGTGCGCAGGTTGCCCCGCACGACTCCTGCACGCTTGCGCCCGGCCGGATTGTCATCGGTGTCGCGCATCACTTCCTGGTACTTGGGGTCGGCCTCCAGGGCCCAGGTCACGGTCACGACATCGCCCACGCGCTCAACGGTGAAGGGTTGCGCCGGCGCTGCCGCACGCGCGCCCAGGGCGGCGGCTCCCAACAGAAGGCCCAGCACGCTCACGCGCACGCTTCGCACGAAAAACTTCAAGGGGGATTGGTTCATCATCGGGGTGGGGTTTGAACAAAAACGACTCTGCAAAACCCTCGGCGTTTCACCAGTCCGCCAAAATCCACCAGTTCGATTCCCGCAAAATTTGCAGCACTGGGACGAGGCACGATAGTAAGCCAAACCCTTTATCATAAATAAATAACACCAAGCGTAGTCCCGCCCACCCGCGCCTTTTCCACAAACTTTGTCCGCTGCCACACCCGACGCCCCCGCCCCGCCCCAGACACCCGACCCTAACTGGACAAACAGCAAAGGCTATCACCAGCACCCGTAGCTAAGCCGCCCCGCCCCACCGCCTCCCATAGACTCTGGCCCCCCCCTGCTGCGCCAGCAGCGACGCAGCCCCCCCCTTTCACCCATGCTCCGCCCCAGCACCCTC
>JAHFTI010000441.1 GCA_023265535.1 Opitutaceae bacterium | reverse complement strand
CCAGCTGATCGGCACGCTGCAGGAGGACCAGGTGTACACCTCCAGCGTGGACGACCTGGCCCTGATCGGGCCCGCGCTCGGCAGGCTCACGCCCAAGGACTGCATCGAGGCCCTGCGCAGTGCCTGGGGTATGGGCGGTCGTTCGCTCTTTGTGACGGGCAATTGCAGCATCGCGGGCGATCCCCTTGAGGCGATCCGCGCAGCCTATGCAGCGGCGGCCCAGAAGACCGTCGAGGCGCCGGCGCGCCAGGAGGTCGCCACCTGGGGGTACACCGACTTCGGCGCCCCCGGAAAGGTCGTGCAGCGCCAGCGCGTGGAGGACCTCGACATCACGCAGCTGCGCTTTGAGAACGGGCTTCGCGTGAACCTGAAACGCACCGATTTCGAGGCGGGGCAGATCAGCGTGCGCGTGCGCGTGGATGGCGGTTCCCTGCTCGAGCCTGCGGGCCAGGCGGGGCTTTCCACCTTTGCCGGCAATTTCTTTGTCATGGGCGGACTGGGCAAGCACAGCATGGACGAGCTCAGGCGCGTGCTGGCGGGGCGCAATGTGTCGCCCGGCTTCCGCGTTGCCGAGGAGGCCCTGGTGTTCAGCGGCAGGACCACCCCGGACGACCTGCTCCTGCAGCTGCAGCTCTTCGCGGCCGCGGTCACCGATCCCGGCTACCGTCCCGAGTCGGCACGCCAGTCCGAGAAGCTCTTCGAGCAGTATTACAACCGCCTGTCCCACACCGTCGAGGGGGCGCTCCAGATGCAGGTGCCGCTGCTCCTGGCGGGAGGCGATCCACGCCACGGCCTGCCGGACCGCGAGACGATGCGTCAGCGCACGCTCGCCGAGATGAAGGCCTGGCTGGGGGCGCAGTTCGCCACGGGTCGCATGGAGCTGTGCCTGGTGGGCGACCTGGATGTCGAGAAGACGATCGAGGCGGTGGCCCGCACCTTTGGCGCCCTGCCGAAGGTGGGCGACACACTGCCGCCCGAAAGCCTGCGCCGCGTGAAGGCGCCCGAGCAGCCGTTCTCGAGGGAATTCCTGGTCGACACCAAGATCGACAAGGCCCTGGTGGCCCTCTACTGGCCGACCCGGACCGACTCGCGCGACTACAGGCGCTGCCGCCGCCTCGGTCTGCTGGCGGAGGTCTTCTCCGACAGGCTGCGCGTTAAGGTCCGCGAGGAACTCGGCGAATCCTATTCGCCCGATGTCTCACAGGAGGCGTCGACCGGCTACTGGGACTACGGTTTCATCCAGTCCTTCCTCATGGTGGATCCCGCCAAGGCCGCGCGCGTGAACCAGGTGGTCCTGGAGATCTCGGAGAAGCTGCGCCGGGAAGGCATCAGCGAGGACGAGCTGAAGCGGGCCAAGCTTCCGAACCTGACCGCCAAGCGCGAGAGCCTGCGCACGAACGGCTACTGGCTCAGCGGCGTGCTCGACCAGTGCCAGGAGCGCACCGACAAGCTGGAGGCCGCGCGTAACCGGATTTCGGATACGGAGGCCATCAGCGTTGCCGAGCTCAACGCGCTGGCCGCGGAGCTGCTGGGGTCCGACAGGGCCTTCCAGTTCCTGATCAGGCCCAAGGCGGCCGCAGTCCCCTCCGAGGCTGCCACTCCTGGCACGCCCAACGGCCCTGCTTCCCCCGCTGCCCCCGTAGGCGCGCCTGCGCCGACCGCCAAGCCCTGAGGCTCGGCTCCCGCCCAGCAAAAAGCCCCGCACCTTCCGGGTGGCGGGGCTTTCTTGCGTACGGACCGTGAGTTGTCAGCGGCTGTGGAGCGTGCAGGTCGCGGGGGCGAGCCCCTCGGACTCGGCGCGCAACTCGATCTTCCCGGCATGCCCGCGGCGGGTGCGGACCACGACGAGGGCGAGTCCGTTGAAGGCCCGGCGCTCGTGGGCCTGGAAGGACTCATGGCTGGTGGGGTCTCCATTGTCCACGGCGACGATGTCGCCCGGGCCGCTCAGGGTGAAGTGGACCAGATTCTTCGAGCGCGGCACCAGGTCTCCCCGGGAATCGGCGAGGGTGACGGTGATGAACGAGAGGTCCGCGCCGTCCGCCGCCAGTTCGGCCCGGTCGGGCGTGGCGAGCACGCGTGAGGCCGGTCCCGTGGTGCGGACGGTTTCCTCGGCCCAGCGCTTGCCCTGCCTGTAGGCGACGGCGCGCAGTTCCCCCGGCTCGTACACGACCTCATCCCAGCAGAAGCGGTAGGTCCCGGCCGGGAGACGCTTGCGGCCGAGGGAGCGGCCGTTGAGGAAGAGCTCCACCTCGTCGCCCGACGAATACACGCGCACGGGAGTCACGAGGCCGACGCGTTCGGGCCAGTTCCAATGGGGCAGGATGTGCGCCATCGGATGCTCCGGGCGCCAGCGGGCCTGGTACAGGTAGAAGCGGTCCTTGGGGAAGCCGGCGAGGTCGACGATGCCGAAGTAGCTGCTGCGCGAGGGCACGCGGATGCGGCCGAGCTCGGCGAGCTCCTTCTCCAACTGGGCTCGCCTGGCGGGGTCGGAGACGTTGAGCAGGTGGCTGGGGTCGCCATTGTAGGGCGTGGGCTCGCCCAGGTAGTCGAAACCGGTCCACACGTATTCACCCATTGAATACGGGGCCTCGTCGAGCGCCTTGAACTCCTTGTCCGGCAGGTTGAAGAACCACTCGGTCGTGACGTCGTAGGAGCTCACCTGGAAGTCCACGCGGCCGTCCGCCGGCTTGTCGGTGACGGGGAAGAAATATTCGCCGCGCGAGCTGAGCATGGCGGCGGTCTCGCTGCCGAAGACCGGGATGTGCGGGTTGGCCTTGTGGAAGGGCTGGTATTCCTTGCACTGGTAGTTGAAGCCGACGAGGTCGACGGCGGTCTGGAAGCCGCTGTAGCCGCATTGCGCCCCGTTGAAGGCCGAGGTGGTGGGGCGGGTCCGGTCCTCCTCGCGCACGATGCCTGCGAGGCGGGTGGCGAGTTTCCAGCCGTCGGTGAACCATTGCTCGATCACCTCGTTGCCGATGCTCCACATGATGACGGAGGGGTGGTTGCGGTCGCGGCGGACCACGGCGCGCAGGTCGCGCTCGTGCCAGTCCATGAAGACGCTGGCGTAGTCGTAGTAGGTGATGGCGGGGTCGTTTTCCTTCATGGTGCCAGGCCATTTCTTCCCGCGGCGCCAGCAGTCGAAGGACTCGTTCATGACGAGGATTCCCATGCGGTCGCAGAGCTCGAGCATCTCGGGGGCGGGGGGATTGTGGGCCACGCGGATGCTGTTCACGCCCATGGACAGCATGATCTCAAGCTGGCGTTGCATGGCGCGCACATTGACCGCCGCCCCCAGGGCTCCGAGATCGTGGTGGAGGCAGACGCCCTGGAGTTTCACGTGCCGGCCGTTGAGCAGGAAGCCCCTGTCGGGGTCGAAGGCGATCGAGCGCACCCCGAAGCGCGTCTCCACGCGGTCGAGCAGGCGGCCCTCGGACTCGACGCTGGTTTCCACGACGTAGAGCGAGGGGGAGGCGAGGTCCCAGAGCCTGGGCGAGGGGAGGCGGAGCAGATTGGCGCGCATGGCCTCGGAGGCCTTCTCCGGCTCGAAACCAATCCTCATGGGGGCGGACTCGGCGAGGGCGGGGCCGCTGCGCACGCCGCTGGCGTCGAGGGCGTAGATGCGTGAGACCACGGCGACGTCCGCCTTGAGGCCGCTGCGGTTCTCCAGGTACACGTCGACGTTCACCAGGGCCTCCTCGGGCGTGATGCGGGGGGTGGTGACGAAGGTGCCCCATTGGCGCACGCGGACGGGGCCGGTCTTCACGAGCCAGGTGTTACGGTAGAGACCGCTGCCCGGGTACCAGCGGGACGACTGGTCGGGATTGTCCAGGCGGATGGCGATGACGTTGTCGTCGCCAAATTTCAGGTACGGAGTCAGGTCGAGGCGGTAGGAAGTGTAGCCGTAGGGCCAGCCACCGACGAAGCGGCCGTTGACCCAGACCGCCGAGAAGGACATGGCGCCGTCGATCTCCAGGAAGATGCTGCGCCCACGGTCGGAAGCGGGCACCCCGAAGTGCTTCCGGTACCAGCCCACGCCCTGGTAGGGCAGCTTGCCCGTCTCACCCCAGAGTTCCTGGGAGAAGGGGCCCTCGATGGCCCAGTCGTGGGGCAGGTCGAGGCTGCGCCAGGCGGCGTCGTTGTATT
>JAHFTI010000440.1 GCA_023265535.1 Opitutaceae bacterium | reverse complement strand
ATGCCGAGGTTGGAGGTGTAGTGGGTCTTGCCCTTCTCGAGCGCGTAGATCGCGGCCTCGCGGATGTGCCAGGGCGTGTCGAAGTCCGGCTCGCCGATGCCCAGCGAGATGACGTTCTTCATCTTGGAGACGATCTCGAAGAAGTCGCGGATGCCGGACTTGGGGAGATCGACGATGTGGTTCGCTACAAAACGTTTGGAATCCATGTTGTTTCCTGTGCCTGCCGGGTGCGCGTGCGGGCCGTCCCGAAATCGTGTATCGGAAAAGCTCCTACAAAAAACGCGCGCCGTGGGCGGGCGGTGCGGGGTTCAGGGGACGACCGTGAGACGACCCGAATCCTCTGCGGGGGCGTCGATGAGGTAGCCGCCCTCCTTGTAGGAACGCAGCATGAAGTGGGTGCTCGTGGAGAGCACGCCCTCGAGAGTGGAGAGCTTCTCCGACACAAAGGCGGCGACCTTCTGGAGGCTCGGCCCGGTGATGAAGATGAGCAGGTCGTAGCCACCCGACATCAGGTAGCACGACTCGACCTCGTCGAAGCGGCTGAGCCTGTCGGCGAGACGGTTGAAACCGCCGCCGCGCTCCGGCGTGATCTTGACCTCGATAACGGCGCGGACTGCTGCCCCTGCTGCTGCCTCACGGGAAAGATCGAGCACCGGACGCCAGCCGAGGAAGATTTTCTCCTTCTTCAACTGTTCCAGGTGCTGCATGACTTCGGCTTCCGACAAGCCCGCGACCAACGCCATCTGGGCAGTCGTGAGATGCTCGCCTTCGATCAACAGCTTGAGAACAGGGTTCATGGGTTTTAGTGGAAGACAGACTATCCCGGAGGGGGCAAGTCCGGATTCCGAGCTATAAGGATACGGCACTTCCGCGCCGCGCGGTGGATAATTCCGCCGACACGAACAAGCAGGTGCAAAAGCCCTTCCGTTCGTCGCACTGCGGGAAGTGCAGCCGAGGATTTCCAAAGGAAACCATGGCGATCGAGGAATGAGGCTCAGGGATGCCAGCCTAGGGCGTGCCGGAGCAAGGGCTCGAGCTGGGCGGCCACCGCCCTGTGCGCGGTGCCACTGGGATGCCAGTCGCCCGGTACGCCAGTGAAATGGGGCAGCTGCACGACATGCACGCGCGAGTCAGCGAGGCGGCGGGCGACTTCCTCGAGATAGGCGAGTTGCACCGAACGCTTCGGCACACGCCCCGGCTCATCGGTCAGGCTCGGGGACGTCAGCAGGAAAAGGTGCGCGGCCGGAGCGTCGCGCCGGAGCTTGCGGATGAACTCGCAGTAGGCGCGCAGGTAAGAGACCTGGTCGGGAATGCCGACATCAAAGTCATTTTGGCCAAGGCAGACCCCGATCGCATCCGGAACGTAGGACCTCGCGTCCCAGCGCGTGGCATCTTCATCGGGCAGCGCATACTCGTAATACTCGGGCGCACAACGCACGGCGCTCACGCCCTGCCAATCGCGCACGATGCCGCGGCCCGCATAGGCGATAAGGTGGACCTGGGCGTTGAGCGTCCCGCCAAGCAGGCGCCCATAGCTGAGACGGGCGTTCTGGCGCATGGCCTTGCTCGGATGCATGGGGCCGCCCTCCTCCACCGTCGTCGCCTGGCCCGCAGTGAAGGAGTCCCCCAGGAAAAGCAGTTTTCGCTCGGGCAGCGGCTCAGGGGGCAGCAGTTCTCCGGCGACCTTTACCGAGTGCAGGTCGAGCACTCCGACGGCACTCTCCACGCGTTTCCAAATGACGATACGATGCTCCCCTTCGGGCAAGCCCGCCGCCAGCGCAAGTTCACCGGTACCCTTGGGCACCTTCAGGAAAGCCGGTGCGGCACCGTCGACCGACACATCCAGGTAGAGCTCGTCACTCGTGGTGCGGAACACGCAGGAGAGGGCCGAGCCCTGAAAACGCACCCGCATCACGATCCCCGGATACCCCAGGCGCGTCACACCCTCCGCCGAAGCCACGACGCGGCCCTCGAAAGAAATTTCCGGGGCATTTCCCGCGACCGTGCAGGTCGGCTCCGCCCTGGCACTGAGGCTGAGGAGCGTAAAAATAAGGAAGGCAATGAATCCCGGGCCGACGATACCGCTACGATGGGAGCTCATGGTGGGTCGCGGAATTATGTCCGCGCAGGCGCCGCTTTGAAATGAGAACACTTGCCTCAAAAGTGCGTGAGGGGCCCAGGCGATCACCGCAATTTTGATCGGCAAGAGTGTTCGCCGGCCTGAAGCAGCGCGGATGAACCTGGCCCCCGCCGGCAAAAAAAAGGCGCCCAAGGCTGCACTGCCTTGGACGCCCTCTGCTGCACGTAAGTGCAAAACCACTACGGCCCCGTCACTTGTCCGTGGCCTTTTCGATCTGGGCGAGGAGCTCCTCCTTGCTGGGCGGATTTCCGTGGGTGACAAAGAAGGCCGTAACCGCATTCGCCACGACGAGGCGCTGCTTGAGGGACAGGGTACCGAGCGAGGCGCAGAGGTAGCCACCGTTGAAGCTGTCACCGGCGCCTGCCAGGCGGATGATCTTCGACTGGCGCTCCTGGAGGGCGTAGGCCTCGCCCTCGGTGGCGCTGGAGGCCGCCGCGAAGTCCGGCGTGTGCACGACGAGTTCGGCAAAGCCGATCTTCTCACGGGCAATGGCCAAGGCCGAGCAGATCGCCACAGGCGACAGTTCCGGGCGCTCCACGCCAATGCGTGAGAACAACTCCAGCACCTCATGCTCATTCAGGCTGAACACCATCGGGATCTTGCCGCTGTACGAGCGGATCAGCTCCAGGCTTCGGATGAAACTCTCGCTGGACTTCTTCTTGATGTCGGCGAAGTCGAAGAACATCCGGCTCGGCGGCGTCAGGGTCTCGTACTGCTTCATGAACCCTTGGAAGAGGTCATCGAAGTTGGAGGTGAGCGACCAGTAGCCCAGACCCAGGATGTCCACGCCCGTGAACATTTCCTTCAGCTTCTGCGCGCCGAAGTGCCGCTCAAAATCAGCCCAGGACAGGCTCGAGACGGCAGCGAGATTGCTCATGAGCACCTTCCCGTCGCCAAACTCCAAGGCGATCGTGAGTGCCGGGTCACCGAGCGATTCCAGCTCGCAGATGTCCTTGAATTGCACGTAGGCGGGATCGATGGCGTTGCCGCCATAGAGGCCCGGCAGGCGGGGCATCAGCCCGAGGCAGGCTGCCACACGGCCCGTGTTGATGGCAAAGCCGCCCTCGCAGCGGCGCTTGGGCACAAGTTCGACACCCACGCCGCCGTCGGCGCGCTGGACAAGCAGTTCGCCGAACTGCCTGAGCTTTTTCATCGGGGTGAACTCGGAGGGGCTCCTGCGGACTTCGACAATCTCATAGGTCTCGTCGACGAAACCGTCGCATCCGAGCAGGAGTTTGCCGCGGATGTCTTGGAGGAAGTCGCTGTAGGGTTTCATGGTGCTCATGCTTGGCGCTGGGAGGGGGTTATTGGAGGAAGGAGGTGTCGACGGCGTGATCGATCGTGACGCCGCTCACGGAACGCAGCTGGATGCCGCCCGCCGTGCGCTCGATGGCCTGGACGGAATCGAAGCCGGGGGGCAACGGCGCGACGCCCATGATGTAGGGAATGCGCACGCTCCTGCCCTGGGAGAGATCAAGCGAGGTGGGCACGCCCTTGGCGCGCCAGGGATTGTCCTCGAGCGAGGCGGCGAGGCCGAGGTGGAAATAGGCCGTGACATCCTCGATGCCGAGCACGCCGCGATGGCGCCCGTTCCAGGGCGGGTAGTGGCGCCCGCCGTTGGAGTGCCACAGCACGGTGGAGGCGAGGTGTGCGGGATTCTTCAAAGAGAACCAGACAAACTTCTTTTCCGGGAAAACCACCGCGGTCCAGGCGAAGTCCGCCGCGTCGCGGTGGTGCACCATGACCAAGTCCTCAAAGCCCTCGCGGGCCGGATAACGGGTGAGGTCGGCCGTGCCTCCATCCGCCAGGGGCACGCTATCGAGCTTGCGGAACCAGGCACCCACCTTGAGTGAGTTGTAACCGCCCTGGACGGGATTTTCGAAGGGCACCGGCAGCACCTGAGCGAGACGAAGCTTGCTCATGGAGATCACACCCGGGCCGTTGCGGCCGAAATCGAGCATGGCGTGGTGACCGAGGCACATCCCGCCCTGGAAGTCCTCCAG
>JAHFTI010000439.1 GCA_023265535.1 Opitutaceae bacterium | reverse complement strand
CCCCCGGGCTTCCGTCCGCGGCCAGGCGCCCGCCGCGCAGCAGGAGGCAGCGGTTGCAGAGGGAGAGGATGCTCGCGGTGTTGTGGCTGACAAAGAGCACGGTGCGCCCGCCGCCGCCCGCGAGCTCGCGGATCTTGCCGAGGCACTTCTGCTGGAACTGCGCATCGCCCACGGCGAGGACCTCGTCGATGATGAGGATCTCGGGCTCCAGGTGGGCGGCGACCGCGAAGGCCAGGCGCACGTACATGCCACTCGAGTAGTGCTTGACGGGTGTGTCGATGAAGCGCTCAACCTCGGCGAAGGCGACGATCTCGTCGAAGCGGGCGCGGATCTCGGTGCGGCGCATGCCAAGGATGGCTCCGTTGAGGAAGATGTTGTCGCGGCCGCTGAGTTCCGGGTGAAAGCCGGTGCCGACCTCCAGCAGGGACGAGACGCGTCCCTCAAGGACCATGCGTCCGGTCGTGGGCGGCGTGATGCGCGAGAGCAGCTTGAGCAGGGTCGATTTTCCTGCGCCGTTGCGGCCGATGACACCGACCACCTCGCCGCGCCGAAGCTCGAAACTGATGTCGCGGAGTGCCCAGAAGTCGTCCTCGCGCTCCCCGTGGCTGAAGCTGTCGCGCAGGCGTCCGAGGCCCTGCCGCATGAGGTCGCGCAGGCCCCTGGCGGGCTGCCGGCCGAGCCGGTAGCGCTTGCCCACCTGGGTGACCTGTATGGAGACTTCGCCCATGGAAGCTCAGGCGACGGCGGCGAGCAGTTCGTCCGCGGGGACCGCGTACACGCCGACGTGGGCGACGGTGATGCCCGCGGCGATGTTTGCGAGGATCGAGGCCTCCTCGTAGCTGGCACCGGCGCAGAGGGCGAGCGTGGCCACGCTGATGACCGTGTCACCGGCGCCCGTCACGTCGAAGACCTGCTTTGCCTGCGTGGGAATGGTGATGTGGGTCTTGCCGTCGTAAAGGGACATGCCTTCCTCGCCGCGCGTGATCAGCGTGGCGCCAAGGTCGAGGTCGCGACGCAGCTTTTCCCCGGCCGCCTGCACGTCCGCCTCGGTGCGCAGGGCGAAACCCACCGCGCCCTCGGCCTCGCGCTTGTTGGGAGTCACGAGGCTGGCATGGCGGAAGAGGTGCATGTTCTGCGGCTTCGGGTCGACGGTGATGACCTTGCCTTGGGCGGCGGCGGTCAGGGTGTCGACCAGTTCAGGCTGGAGGACGCCCTTGTTGTAGTCGGAGAAAATGATGCCGTCAGCGTCCCTGAGAACCGGCAGCACGGCGGCGGTGAGCGCGGTGAGGCATTCCTTGGGCAGGGCGGCTGGTGATTCCTTGTCGATGCGCAGCATCTGCTGGTGCTGGGCGATCACACGGGTCTTGATCGTGGTGGGCCGCGAGTGGGTGTCCAGGACGGTGGCGATGCCCGCGCCGCGCGAGGAGAGGTAGTGGCGCAGATCGGCGGCCGCGGCGTCGAAGCCGACCACCCCGGCGAAGTCCACCTTCGCCCCGAGGGCGAGCATGTTGAGGCCGACGTTGGCGGCACCGCCCGGACGTGTCTCCTCCTTGACCACCTCGACCACGGGCACGGGCGCCTCGGGCGAGATGCGGCTGACGCGCCCCCAGATGTAGGCGTCGACCATCAGGTCTCCCACGACGATGATGCGCAGCGAGGGGAAGCGGGAGATGATTTCCTGGGCACGTGAATAGGTGAGCATGCGGAAGGTGGTTCGGATCAGAGGGTGTCTGCGAGGTGGTTTTCCGAGCGGCGGAAGAGCCAGAGCCCGCTCAGGAGCAGCGTGGCGGTCATTGCGAGGGAGATCAGCTGGCTGCGTGGATCGAGCACAAAATCCCCGCCCAACAGGCACCAGCGGAAGCCCTCGATGCAGGCGGTGAGCGGGTTGAGGGCGAGCAGGTCATGCCATTGCGAGGAGAGGTCCGAGCGGTATCCGACAGGGGAGGCGAACAGCCCGATCTGCAGCAGGAAGGGAATGATGAAGCGCAGGTCGCGGTGGCGGATCGAGAGGGCGCAACTCCAGAGGCCGGCGCCGATGGCGAGCAGGCCGGTGTTCAGGATGAAGAGCGGCAGGAGCAGCAGGGGCCATCCGGGGGCCGGGGCCAGGAACAGGCAGAGGGGCAGCGCAAACAGCAGCATGAGGACCAGGTCGGTGGCAGCCACGGCGAGCGAGGAGAGGGGGACCACGAGGCGGGGGAAGTAGACCTTGGTGATCAGGTGTGAATTGCCCGACAGGCTGGCGCTGGAGCCGCTGAAGGCTGCGGAGAAAAACTGCCAGGGCAGGAGGCCGGCCAGGACCATGAGCGGGTAGGGCGTCTCGGCGCCTCCACGCATGCCTGCGAGCTTCGAGAAAACGAAGGTGAGAAGGATCGTTTGCAGGAGGGGTTGGATGAGGGCCCATCCCGCGCCCAGGAGCGCCTGCCGGTAGCGCACCTTGATGTCGCGCCAAGCCATGAAGGCCATGAGCTCGCGATAGTGCCACAATTCCGCCCAGTAACGGGTGGTCGAACGTTCAGGCTCGATGACTGTGCGCTGTGGGGTCATGCGGCGGGGCTTCTCTCAGGCGGATGGCAGGGCAGCATGCAGTTGCGCCTTGAAATTCCCATAGGAAAATGAGCGTGCGCGGGCGAGGATGGCCTGCCTGTCCCAGTCGCGTTGGAGGGCTGTTTCGAGCGCCGTGGCAAGGGCCGCAGGGTCGTTGGGGGGCACGAGCAGGCCGCTTTCCGGCGAGATGACCTCGGGAATGCCGCCTGCGCTGGCCCCGACGCAGGGACGCCCCTGGGCCATGGCCTCGATGAAGACCAGGCCGAAACCCTCGCCCGTGCTGGGCAGTGAGAAGACACTGCACTCCCTGAAGCTCCGCTCGAGGTCGGCATCACTCACGTGGCCGGGCATTTCCACCGCGCTGCCGAGGGCATGCTTGTCGGCGAGGCGGCGGAGGCGGCGCATGTCGTCGCCCTGTCCGACGATGCGCAGCCGTGCCGCGGGGACACGCGCGCGGAGCAGGGCCATCGCCTCGATGAGCACGTCGATGCCCTTGTAGGCATCGGAGCGGCAGAGGCGGGAAACGGTGAGGATCAGCGGGGGGCTGGCGGGGGCTGTGGCGCTCGCCGGTATCTGGAAGTGGCAGTCCAGTCCGTTGTGGAGGACGCAGGTTTTGGAGGCGGGCAGGCCGGTCACCTCGAGGAGGCGCCGCCGGGTGTAGTCGCTCACGCAGAGCACGCGCCTGGCGCGGCGCAGGGCGAGGCGCTGCATCAGGCCGGGTTTTTGCCAGACCTCGATGCCGTGGGCGACCAGGTCGTAGCTGAGGCGTGGGTTGAGCAGGCTCATCAGCAGTGCGACGGGCAGCAGGTGCAGGTGCCCGCAGACGACATGGTCGTGGCGGCGTGCCCAGCGCAGTGCCCGTCGGATGAAGCGGCCACGATGGCCGCTGCTCACGGCCCAGGTGACCAGCGAGGCGTTGGTGTGGCGGCGAAGCTCGGAGGAGTCGACGAGCGCGTCTCCCAGGCTCAGGAACGAGAAGCTGGAACCGGGTGCGGGCAGCTCCGAGAGGGCGAGCGCGTAGAGGCGCAGGATGCGCGGGATGCCTCCGTTGGAGGTGAAGAGTTCGGGGGCGAGCAGGAGTGTTCTCATGCGGCCTGTTTTCTACCGCAGGCACAGATCAGCATGGCGAGGCTCCAGACGCGCGACCACTCGCGCGGATCGCGCTTGGCGAGGTAGGAGGACCAGCGGCCCTGGACCTCTGCGACGTCGAGGAGCGGGCAGGCTGCGATGGAGGAGGGAGTGAAGACGTGGTCGAGGAAGGGGCGCAGCTCGGCGCGCATCCACGCGTCGAAGGGCAGGCTGAAGCCGCGCTTGCGGCGGGCGGTGGTGCCCGGGGGAAGGATGTCCCTGAAGGCAAGCGTCAGCAGGTGCTTGGGCTGGCCGGCGGTGTACTTGTGTTCGGGATCCTGCGACCAGGCCCAGCTGAGCAGGGGCAGGTCGACAAAGGGCA
The DNA here is from genome assembly GCA_023265535.1 of Opitutaceae bacterium. Classification (GTDB taxonomy): domain Bacteria; phylum Verrucomicrobiota; class Verrucomicrobiia; order Opitutales; family Opitutaceae; genus MWDT01. The sequence continues at coordinate 182 of JAHFTI010000439.1, read as the reverse complement.
CGCGCAGCTCGAGTGAGTGGCGCATGCTCATCATGTCGCTGTCGTGCAGGAGGACGTCGGCCATGTATCCCTGGAGTTCATACGCGGAGGCGATGTCGGCGGCGTGGCGGTGCCCGAGGGCGGAGGCGCGGTTGGAATAAGGCCTGGGCCGTCAGGCCCAGGTTTGCGGGCTTCCCCTCTTG
>JAHFTI010000438.1 GCA_023265535.1 Opitutaceae bacterium | reverse complement strand
TTTTACCCTCAACCGGGCGTCCCGGTTGAGGGTAAAAGGTAAAGCGTGACCCCATCCCCCCATCCCCCATGCGCAGCGTAGAAATTTCAGTCAAGCACCCGCGCCTGAAGATCGACCGCGAACGGGTCGAGGCCCTCATCGAGGCACTCGACGCCAATGCGACGCGCTTCAATGGCAGCTGCCCGGGGGGCGAGCTCTCGCTGGCCTTTGTCACCGACAAGGCGCTCGCGAAGCTGCACGGGGACTTCCTGGACGATCCCACGACGACGGACGTGATCACCTTCGAGGGACAGCCCGGGTTCGGCGTGGCGGGAGAGATCTGCGTCTCGGTCGACACCGCCGCGCGTTATGCAGCCGAGCACGGTCGCGGCTTCAGCGAGGAGCTCAGCCTCTACGTGATCCACGGCTGGCTGCACCTGGCCGGCTACGACGACCTCAAGCCTGAACTCAAGCGGGCCATGCGCCGCGCCGAAGCCCGCGCCGAGAAGCTCCTGCGCGAACTCGACCTGCTCAGCGCGTTTTCGCTGAAGCGGTAGGCGGGCGGGAGCAAAGGGGTCACATCTTTACGCTTTACACGCAACCGGGCGCGCCCGGTTGCGTGTAAAGCGTAAAGATGTGACCCCATCACCACCCTGCTCAGCCCATCATCGCCTCGCGCATGGCGCGGATCTTGAGCTCGGTCTCGGCGTATTCGCGTGCCGGGTCCGAGCCTGCCACGATGCCGGCCCCCGCGTAGAGTCGGGTGCGCGTGCCATCGATGAGCGCCGAGCGCAGACCGACGCAGAACTCGCCGTTGCCGCGCGCGTCGAGCCAGCCGAGGGCGCCTGCATAGAGCCCGCGCGGAAAGGCCTCCAAAGCGCGGATGCGCGGCACAGCCGCCTCGCGCGGGGTGCCGCCGACAGCCGGCGTGGGATGCAGCTGCGCCAACACGTCCAGCAGGCGCACGCCGGCGGGAAGAGGTGCGCGAATGGGCGTGTGCAGGTGCTGCACATTGGCGAGCCTGCGCAGCACGGGTTTCTCGGCATGCGCCGGGGCCAGGCCCAACAAACGCAGGCGGCGGCAGATGGAATCGATCACCCAGCGGTGCTCGCGCAGGTCCTTCTCCTCGCGCAACAGGGCCGAGCCCAGGGCAGCATCCTCGCTGGCGGAGGCCCCGCGCCTCGCCGAACCCGCCAGGGCCTCGGTCAGGAGCGCCCCGTCCTGCACGCGCAGGAGGCGCTCCGGGCTCGCGCCGATGAAGCTCTGCCCGCGGCCATTGGCCACCGAAAAGGCAAAGCAGTCGGCATAGCGCTCGCGAAGGGAGTTGAGCGCCTGAAGCGGATGGAAGGGCTGCTCGGAGAAAAGGTCCTGCGCGCGCGCCAGCACGATCTTGTTGAAGTCGCCGCGCGCCAGGCTTTCGAGGGCACGCGCCACCGCCGCCGCATAGTGCCCCTCGCCCCCCACCTCCTCGCGCCGGATCCGCCCGGGCGAGCGCGCCTGCGGTGCCGCCTGCGCCCCCGCAGGGGAAGCCAGCACAGCCGGGTGCCCCGGGGAAACGGACAGGCCCGGGTCACCGCCGAGCGGTGCCGCCGCCGTGTCCATTGCCTCCTCGAAACCGAAGGAGCGGAATTTCGCATGCGCGCGCCAGATTCGCTGCGCCAGCGGAGCCAGGTCCATGCCCGGCTCGACAAGCAGGTTGGCCGTGGCCACCGTGCGCCCGCCGCTCACGCCCACCTGCCAGCGCGGCACAAAGACCTGCGCCGCCTCGAAGGGCTCGCCCGCCTCGACCTCGTCGAGGAAACTCAGCCGCGTGAAGAAGAGCGGCCCGCCAAAGGGGTGCCCGGCCGCGCCCACCGCCAGGGTGCGCGCGAGCGTTGTATCCAAAAAGTCCTGACACGAGGCGAAGCGGCCCGGGCCCGACGCCGTGTGCGACAGCACCGCCTCCGCACCCGCCAACGCCACGCCCTCCGCGGGCTTCTCGATGTAGAAATGGGCATCGCGCTCCTCGAAGATCGACTCGAGCACCGCCAGCGGGTCGAGCGCATCCACCTCGACCGAGATGCTCACCAGCAGCCCGTGCCCCGCCCGCTCGGCCTGCGTGCGGCACTCGCGCAGGAAGCCCCCTAGGGCCTCCGGCGACGGGTTCGCGAGCGGATCAAGCGGAAGGATTTTCATCTCGATAAAGGCGCTGCCACACACTCGCCCCGGGTACTGCACGCACCCGAGGCCCATTACCCAAACCACAGGAAAACGGAACTCCGTCCTCCGAAGTCCGACATCCGACCTCAGCCCTGCTTGGGCTGCTTGGGCTGCTTCGGCTGCGCCGGGGCCGCACCGGCCGCGGGAGCAGCGGGCTCGGGACGAGGGAAGAGCACGAGGCCCTGCTCGACCTTGCAGCCGTCGAGCTTCGTGCTCCAGGGATGCTCGTCGCGCCAGACCGCACCGGCCTTGTAGCCGAGGGCCGCATGGATCTTCTCCGTGGTGCCGGGCATCACGGGCTGGATGAAGGTGGCGGCGAGACGCAGCGACTCCGCCATGGTGGCGAGCGAGGTGCGCAGGCGTGCCTGGTCGGCTGCCTCCGTCGACTTGCCCAGCTTCCAGGGCGCGCGCTTCTCGATGTAGGCGTTGATCGCCTTCACGAACACGAAGGTGCGCTCGAGCGCGCTGTGGAACTGCAGCCCCTCGCACAGCGGGGTGTACTCCGCCTGCGTCTTGGCCCAGAGGTCCTTGAGCTCCTTCTCCGGCTCCTCCTCGACTTCCGCCGCCGGGATCACGCCGCCGCCGAAGCGGTTGGTCATGTTGAGCGTGCGGTTGACCAGGTTGCCCAGGTCGTTAGCGAGGTCGCTGTTGTAGCGGATCACAAAGTGCTCCGCGGAGAAGTCGCTGTCCTGCCCCACGTTCATCTCGCGGATCAGGTAATAGCGGAAGGCGTCCGCTCCGAACTGGCCGACGAGGTCGAGCGGGTTGACCGCATTGCCCGTGCTCTTGGACATCTTGGCGCCGCTCTGCAGCCACCAGCCGTGCGCCAGCAGCGCCTTCGGGGGCTCGATGCCGCAGGCCTTCAGCATGATGGGCCAGTACACGGCGTGCGGCGGAACGAGGATGTCCTTGCCGATGACATGGAAATCGACCGGCCAGAACCGGGGATCGGGGGCGCCGTCCTTCCAGATGGCGGAGATGTAGTTGATGAGCGCGTCGAACCACACGTAGGTGACGTACTTCTCATCGAAGGGAAGCGGAATGCCCCACTCCAGGCGCTCGCGCGGACGCGAGATGCACAGGTCGTTGAGCGGCTCCTTGAGGAACTCGACCACCTGCTTCTGGCGGTAGCGCGGGAACACGAAGTTCTCATGCTCCTGCAGGTAGCCGATCAGCCACTCCTGGTAGTTCTTGAGGCGGAAGAAGTAGTTGCTCTCGGTGATCTCGGTCACCTCGCCGTAGATCTCGGGCCAGCTGCCGTCGGGAAGGCGGTCCTTCTCCTGCAAGAACTGCTCCTGGCGCGTGCTGTAGAAGCCCTTGTACTCGGCGCGGTAGATCTCGCCCTTGTCGAAGAGGCGCTGCAGCAGCTCGCGCACGACGGCCTTGTGGCGCGTCTCGGTCGTGCGGATGAAATCGTCGTTGCTGATGTTCAGCTTCGTGCAGAGCGCGCGGAACTCGAGCGAGGTCTCGTCGCAGAACTGCTGCGGGTCGATGCCCTTCTTGCGCGCGCTCATCTGGACCTTCTGGCCGTGTTCGTCGACGCCGGTGAGGAAATGGACCTGGTCCCCCATCAGGCGACGGTAGCGTGCAATGACGTCGGTCAGCACCTTCTCATAGGCATGGCCCAGGTGCGGCGAACCGTTCACATAATCAATCGCGGTGGTCAGGTAGAAGGACTTCATGAATGTAAGCGGCTACAAAAAGAGATGTCAGGGCGCTTGTCGAAAGTTTTGACGCCACCCCGCCGGGAGGCCAAGTTCGGCCCCGACGCCGCCCCGGGGCGTTCGAACCCCTCCCCTACCCGCTCCCCCACCCGTCGACCATGGCAAAACTCGAGGACCTCATCCGGCAGCGGCAACTGGTGGCAAGTCACTTGGCTTGGCTGGATAACGAGATCGCCGCCCAAGGGGGACAAGGCGCCTGCCCCCCCCCCGCGACGTCTGAGACCGCTGCGACCGCACCAACCTCCACCTGGCCGGTCCCCGCCCAGGGCCACGCA